>JAYVTN010000494.1:0-3604 GCA_043788785.1 Spartobacteria bacterium
AGCGAGAAAACAGATGCGCACGTAATTGATGACTCGGTCAGGCACCCGCTCCCACCCCCGCTACCACCCCCAGCGGGCGACTCGAGGGGCCTCGGACGGTGTGTTTTGGCCTCACCCTGCGGGTGAGCCGACGCCAACCCTCCGACTGAACGCATCCGACCGCGAATCAACCACTTGCCTTCACGCCTAGGATTTCGACTGTCGGATTTAGGATAAATCCCGCTAATCCTGTCAAAAATCTCGGACGCTCCGCCCCCATCCCAACCAATCCCCAAGTTCTAGTCGCTGAACCGCTCCAAGGAGGCAGTTTTTGGCTGAGGGACGCGTTTAGCTTCTGGCTTCGGTTCCACCCTTGTGGAGCTCTGCAACTTCTCGACGAACTCCGCAGGGGGCATGGCGGCCTCATTGCGAGCGATGGTGGACTCAATCATCTCCACCAGGTCCTGGGTGGCAATGGGCTTGTAGAGAACACCCAAGCCTTCCCGGCTCACAAATTCCAAGACCGCAGGTGAATCCTTGGTGCCTGTAATTAGAACAAAGCGGTTACGCAGGTGCGGCTTGGTCTTGGAAATGGCCAGATGGAACATGTCGCCGGGCATCGTGGGCATGAACATGTCACAGACAATGGCATCGAAATCCTGAGCCATGACTTCGCGCAGTCCGTCCACGCCGCGCTGAACAGAGATTACTTCAAAACTGTGCCACTCCAGCAACGCGGAAAGTACGGCGCAGAGGTCGGCGTCATCGTCGAGCAAAAGGATGCGTTTGCGTTGCGGCTTAGGTCTAGAGGTCTGCACAGGCGGGAGTTTGGGTATACGAACGGATACGGCTATAATACGGGGATCTTCCCCGATGTGTCACTTTAGAAATTCTACCATGATTGCACCGGGAATCCAGAGGGTTAAACCAGGAAGTTTCCATCCACCGGCTCGGGCATCTCCATTATTGACAGAAGAGGGGCGCCGGGCCGGTCCGACACCCCCCGCTCAAACCCTCCTGCGGGCTTGAAGCCGCACTAAGCCAGGGCGAAGCGGTCCCGGGCAGGACTCTCCCCGCTCATGGTGCGCACCGCCGGGTCGTTGGCTGCAAGATGCGTCAGCACATGATAAACGGCTTCCGCGTCCTCATTGAGACGGGCCCCCACCTCGCCCGCATCCAGCTCAATCCCGTTATTCTCAGCCAAGAGCTGCCGAACCCGCAATTGAAGATCGATGACAGCCGTGGCGGCTTTCTTTCCAGCCTCCACCCCTGGTTGATTGTAGGCGTTGATATTAACCAACGAGGCGTAAAACCCAACCGCCCGCTCGTAGAGCGCAATCAGGGCCCCGACCTGGAACGGATTGACCTCCGGGATACTGACGGTGATCGAGTCCCGGCCCCCTTCAAAGAGCGCAGTTCGGGTTCCCCGCAGGAAACCCTGGAGGTAATCGCCCGTGGTCATGCCTGGTTCCACCGGCAAGGACACTCCGTCGCGCCCCCTGCGCACTTCCAAAAAAGTCACAAAGAAATTGGCAACGCCATCGCGCAGCTGCTGCACGTAAGCATGTTGGTCGGTGGACCCCTTGTTGCCGTACACGGCGATCCCTTGGTTAACCTTGCGCCCGTCCATGTCGAGTTCCTTGCCCAAGGACTCCATGACCAATTGCTGGAGATACTTGGAAAAAAGCACCAACCGATCCTTGTAGGGCAACACCACCATGTCCTTTTCTCCCCGGCCGTTGCCTGCGTAATGCCACATCAGGGCCAGCAACATACTGGGATTGCGGGTGGCGTCCTCCACACGGGTCCACTCATCCATGGCGGCAGCGCCGGCCAAGAACTGCGACATATCCAAGCCCTGGAGGCTCAGGGGCACCACCCCGACGGCGCTCATCACTGACGTGCGGCCTCCCACCCAGTCCCACATCGGGAACCGGCGCAGCCACCCGTGGGTGATCGCGTACCGGTCGAGTTCGCTATCGACGCCGGTCACGGCCACTGCGTGTTTGCCAAAATCCAGCCCGACCTTCTGATAACGGGCTTGGGTTTCGAGCATCCCGTTGCGGGTCTCCTTGGTGCCCCCGGACTTGGAGATGACCACCGTAAGCGTGTGCTCCAAGCGGGACTCCAAGCCGTCCAAAATCCGGTCAATGCCCTCGGGATCCGTATTATCCAGATAATGGAGGCGCATGAGATCGCCATGGGTGCCCAGCGCATCGGAAACAAATTGCGGACCCAGAGCCGACCCACCGATGCCTACAAGCAGCACGTCCGAGAACTTGCCGCTGCCGTGGATCTCGCTGGCGAACTGGGCGATTGCGGCGTTGGTGGCCTTGATCTCCTGCGCCAGCTCGGGCGTGGGGGCCAGCCCTGGATTGCGTAACCAGTAGTGGCCAACCATCCTGTTCTCGTCCGGATTGGCAATGGCACCCGCTTCCAGGGCCTTCATTTGCTGGAACGCCCGATGGGCCAAGGGTTCCATCGAAGCGGTAAATTCGGGACTGAACCGCATCCGGCTGACATCGAGGGAAATGCCCAGATGGGTGTTACGAAGCAAACAATTCTGATAGCGGTCCCAAAGCGAGTTCATTGTGAGTTGATCCAAGCTACAGCGTGCGCCGGTGTCCAGTTTGGATTAACTTGCCCAGCCCTAACTGCGGCACGGGCGTCCCAATCCATTACCATTACCGACCGGAAGGCGGGCGGCACGGCAGTCGAGCGGTAGACCATGGGCTGCAAGCCCAGGCCGCAGGGAGCAGCACTCTAATGGAAACCCTTGCGGTACGCGCTCGGAGAGATTCCGCGCTCTTGCTTGAAAACCTTTGAGAGATGGAAGGCGTCGCAGAAGCCGAGAGCGGCAGCCACTTGCTCCAAGGTCAGATCTTCTCGGCGTAGCATCTGGTCGGCTTGCGCCAGGCGTTCCCCCCGCCGATAGGCACTTGGGGATTGGCCCGTCGCCAAACGGAACGCGCGCCGGAATGAATCGTAGCCCATCCCGGCGCGCCGGGCAATTTCGGGCACCGCCATCCCACCTGCCGGCGCCGCCAAGGCATGACAAGCCTTCTCCAACCACGGCGGGGATTGCTTCCGGTTGGGACGCAGCGCCAACCAACCCGACAGGATTCCGTGCAATTGCCCCAAGGCGAAACAGGCGTCCGCCCGGTTGCTGGGTTGGCTGCGGAGGAGCCCCTCGAAGAGCGCCGTCCAACGGCCGACTTCGCCAACATGCCACACCGGGAATGCGGGATCGAGGCCTTCAAACCGCCAGCCATCGAAAGCGGCGCCTTCGAAAGTCACGAAAATCTCCTCCCAAGTGTCTCCACTCTCGGGCCCGTATTGATGGCCCAACTCGGGGAAAACCACAATCCCATCCCCAGGCTTGAGACGCAAATCCACGCCCCGCTGGTCCCGGTATCGACCGCCTCCGGCCTGGAGCAAGACCAAGGCATACATGCCGAAAACCCGGAAGCCGTCGAAACCTGTGCCACTGGTTCCCTTAAGTTGGGCGCCGAAGTTCAGCGTACCCAAAGGGGTGCGGACGGTAGGGAACGAGATGATTGCTCCCGTATCGGATTTGCGAGCCATATCCGAAATATACATGGAATATTCCCACCTTGTCCATTTA
>JAYVTN010000495.1:0-4485 GCA_043788785.1 Spartobacteria bacterium
AATCTCTGGCTCTACAAGGGTTCCGGCAAGGGCGGTTTGCTGGCACCACGGGTCCAGCTTGGCTCGGGCTGGAATGTCTTCGATACACTGGTCGCGCCCGGCGATTTCGATGACGACGGCTACCCGGATCTAATTGGCAGGAAGCCGGACGGGACACTTTGGCTCTATCAGGGCACCAGTGCGGGTAACTTCATCACTCCCAGCGCCGCCTTTAATACTGGTTGGGGAATTTATGACATGATCGTCGCGCCGGGGGATTTCGACGAGGATGGAAACCCGGATTTGTTAGCCCGCAAGCCGGACGGCTCCCTGTGGCTCTATCGCGGCAATGGCAGCGGTGGTTTCGCGGCGAGCGGCACTCAAATCGGAACGCAGTTCAACCAGTTCGCCGAGCTCATCACGCCTGGAGATTTCGACGGCGATCACCACGCTGATGTGTTAGGCCGCAAGGCGGATGGCACTCTGTGGCTGCTGAAAGGCGGTGGAAACGGCACCTTCGTCCAGAACACGGGTGTGCTGATCAATCAAGGTTGGAACATTTTTAGCGATGTCGTTGGAGTCTGGTGAAAGCTTCGCCACCCACGTCATCGTGTGAGGTTGGGCGGATGACAGGGAGTGGTCGCATTCTCAAATCAGCATTGCACACCTTCGATGATTTTTCTGGCGTGCGTCCCCCCCGTTTTTAGATTCGGCGGGCAGGGACACAACTTGATAACCAAGATGCCGCGTTTGCTCAGTTGAGTCCGATACGAAGTCGGAATCATACACAAGACCGCCTTAAATCTACAAGCAGGGGAACGGAATACACCGCTAGTGTCGTCACGGTTGATTTTCCAAATGTCTGCGACCCATGTTACAAATTAACATTGCCATCTGTTAGCAGATCCAGACATCCACTCCATACCCGTCAAATCTCAAGTTTTAATTTTTTTGATTGAATGCATGGAATTCGAATGCTATGTAAATACATAATTCTTCTATCTTATGAAAAACCCCCGTGATCAGAGCCGAGTTGCGGCCAAAAGCCAAGGTTTTGCCTTGATCGTGACACTCAGCCTGATGATTCTGTTGACTATCATTGCAGTGGGATTGCTGTCACTTTCATCCATCTCGCTTCGGAATACATCATCCTCTGCCGCCATGTCGGAGGCTCGCCAAAATGCCAAAATAGCCCTGATGCTTGCGCTGGGTGAGTTGCAGAAGCAGTCTGGACCTGACCAGAGGGTCACTGCGGTAGCAGATATCGCTGGCGATGCCTCGGGCCTGCCACTTGCCGTGGGGGCTGCGCCGCTCAATGACAATTCCGTCAACGGTAGCTCCAAGGGCCTGTCCGCTGTGCAGCCCGGTACCCGATATTGGACCGGTGTTTGGAGGAACGCCAACACCACCACGGCCGACGCTGAGATTTACGGGAAAACCCCATCGCCGCAGTTCCTCACATGGCTTGTTAGTGGCAACGAGCTCACAGGCGCCGTAGCGTTCACACCTGCATCCCCCGCATTCGCCGTGGGTTCCTCAGGACAGGTTAACGACACCACCACGGCTGTCATCCTTGCTGGCACGAACTCCGTCGGGAATCCCGGCAGCAACTTCAACCGCTTTGTTAGCGCGCCTCTGGTGAACATCAATACGCCCCGCGGCGGCACTACAAAACTGACCGGACGCTACGGCTGGTGGGTCGGGGATGAAGGAGTGAAATCCAAGATCAACATGCAGGCGTCCTACATCAAGGACGCCCAGGCGACTTATCCCAATCTTGCAGCCCAGCGTCGGGGCTGGGAATCTGTTAGCGGCTTCCAGAAATACCCGGTTCCGGGAGCTGACACGTCTCTCCTGAAGGCAGTCACGCTTTCCGAAGCCGCGCTCCTTGACAGCACCCTCATCACGCCCGGAGGCGGCACGCCGCTGCAACTCGCCTTCCACTCCGCAACGGCGGACAGCTACGGCGTGCTTGCCGATATCGTCCAAGGTGGCCTGAAACTCGATCTCACGGCCTGCCTGAACAAGAAGACTGCCGTTTCCCCTCCGACTTTTTCAAATACTTTCGACCCGGCCAACAACATCATCCCGGCAACCGTCGGTTTGTCCACCATCACCGCTCCACTTAAAGGCCCGAAATGGCAGCAGCTCGTGGATTTCCAGACATTTGCGGCGAGCGTAGCTTCCTCTGGTGTACTCAATGCCGGGACGATCACTGGCGCGGCCGGCGCACTCGCGCCGCAGGGCAGCGGAAGATCCGCTGCGAATAACGGCAACCTGCCAGTCGCGAACATTCCACCCGGCTCCCCGGTCATCGCGCCGGTTATTGTCGATATCCGCTTCGTCCTCGGTGCCCAATGGGAAGTGCCTGATTCCACGCAACCCACCGTTTACGGGTTCCGTCCCTGCGCGAAGCTTTCCCTAGTCCTTGCCAACCCCTATCCCTATCCGCTCAACTTCAAGGATCTTGACCTCGAAGTGCTTGACGAAACCCCGAACGGCAACGCCCCCAGCCGGGTTTATGTCTCAGTGCCCGGCGGTGACCCAAGCGGGCCTGCGGGTGGACAGAACTACCCCATACTCGACAGGACACAAGCCAACTCGTTGTTTCTGAAAACGGTTTTCCGGATCGGTGCGTCCTCGCTGGCACCCGGGACCTCGCGGGCCTACACGGTCGGCGCTCCTACGGACGTCCTCCTCAACCGCATCGTCCCCATGGTGGAGATGACCGCCTCTGCCGACCCGGTCAATATGGGTATCTGTGCCCGGGGTGCTTTGTCAACCGCCAGATATACCTTCGGCCCCACCAGCAACGTTTCGCTTGATATCCGAGAAAGCCTAACCACTAGCACTCCGAGCGTGGAGCTCCGGCTGGCAGGCAGTGCTGCGGGTACCAACGTGCTGCGTCGCATCGAGCGTTTTGAATGGGACAATGGAGCCTTCGTTGCCACGCAAAGACACTTCGGCGATCATGACGCCGTCGGTAGCCCGCCGCTCAACAATGTCGTGAATTGGAAGAAACCCTTCGGCATGCAGTTGTATGGTTATCAGATGAGCCTTCCCGGCGCGGATTACCTCGGCAGCTACCTGCCCAATGTGGCGGGCAATTCCCGCGGCTCACGCGGCGCCACTCGGCGCCTTTATGCGGATTTCAACATCCAGGCGCTGCGTTATGGCAAAGCCATCGCCTGCTACTCTCCGCCTCCCTACTTCATGATGCAACGGGACAGTTATGCCGACTTCAACACGGTCGCCTCGGTGGGCACCAGCTTCGCGAACATGCCCGCTCCACAATGGGCGCGCTCGGCCACCAGCGGCTCGGCCACCGGCGTGTTCTTCGGATTTCCCTCCACTTTCGTCTCGCTGGCCCAGTTCCAACATGCAGACCTGACTGCGAACGATTTTTTCCTCTCGGTCTCCCACGAGCCCGGCAATGCCTTGGGCAATTCCTACGCCACACCCTTCGTGACGCGCGGCGCGACCTCGCTGGCAAGGACGGATTATTACGTTACCGGAGCATACGCCCGCAACGCCACCTCCGCGGTTTCCGGCGTGTCTGTGAACTACTATGACATTTCCCATCTCCTCAACACGGCGCTGTGGGACACCTACTTCCTATCTACCCTACAAGCCACGGGAACGCCGCTGAATCCGTCCATCCAGAAAATCAACCCGAAGGACTCCTCGCCCGACCTCCAGGATCCCGTCAAGGCCTCTTCCCGGCTGCTGGTCAACGGATCCCTCAATGTGAACGCAACGGAAAAAGACGCATGGAAAGCACTGCTGTCTTCCGCCAAGTTTCTCAAACATCCCAAGGATGACGCCGCCGCCGACACGGCGAATGCCATGTTCCCGCGCAGCCTTGAAATGATCAGTCCGTCGAAAGTGCCCGCCACCGGCACCGATGCCGACTCGCTCTCGGGCTTCCGCCGCCTCACCCCGGACCAGATTGACGCGCTGGCCACGGAGCTTACCCGTCAGGTAAGGATGCGCGGACCTTTTGTTTCACTCTCCCAATTCGTCAACCGCGCGCTCGTCACACTCGTCAACGACCCCAATGGCCTGGGGCGCAGCGGTGCCTTGCAAAGCGCAATCGACCAGTGCGCCAAAATCAACATCAACGTGCCGAGCGCGGTGAATCCGTCTGTCACTTGCAGCTTCGCGGGCCCCAGCATGAAAATGACGGATGAGCCGGTCGTGGTTCCTGTCAATGGCACCCGCAACGAAGCTGACCTGATCGGGGGCAATCCCGCGCTCGCAAGTCCGGACGATCCACGGGTTTGGCCCAGCACTTCCCGTGACCAGAACATGGGCACCGCAGGCAGCATTTTCGCGGACCGTGATTCCAACGGGGACATCTTGTCATCCACCTACGCCAAGGAGCTGGGATACCGCTCCACCGGTATTCCCGGCTGGCTCACGCAGTCGGACGTGCTGCAGGTCATCGGCTCCTCGCTCTCGGCCCGCTCGGATACCTTCAAGATCCGTTGTTATGGTGAATCCACG
>JAYVTN010000496.1:0-6441 GCA_043788785.1 Spartobacteria bacterium
GGGTGCCGACCCCACGCCCAATGTTCCCGTGCCTACGTGGGAGACCCAGAAGCAGGCGCGCACCTACATCCTAAGCATTCCTGCGCCCCGGGGGCAGATCGTCGATCACAAGGGAGAGCCCCTCGCACAGACCCGCGTGAGCTACAACCTGGGGGTTGCCTTTCCCACCCCCCTGGACTTCAACGATCAGCAGGCGGTCGCATTTGCCCGCGACCAAGTTCAGCGCGCCCAGGTTCTCCTGGGACGGTCCATCAATTTTTCGGCCGAAAACGCCCTCAAACATTATAAGAACCGTGGGATTCTTCCATACGTGATTCTGCAGGATTTGAAACCGGACGAATTGGAAGCGGTGCGCCGTCAGAACTCGGAGACGCTCACGTTGCAGGCGGTTTATCAACGCTTTTACCCGAATCAATCCTTAGCGGGCCATATCATCGGTTATTCGGGCCGGGATCGGCATGTCGCCACAGGTCCAATCGAAAACAATGAGCTGCTTTGGCCCAATTCCGAAGGGCGCGATGGCCTGGAAAAGAGCTTTGATGCCCAGCTCCAAGGCAAACTGGGCCAATACAACATCTCGTTCGATGCTACCGGGAAGAAGGCTTCCGAGCAGGTCACGATTCCCCCCCAGCCCGGGTACAACGTCGTGACCACGTTGGATGCTAAAATCCAGCGCCTCGCCGAGGACGCCTTGGCCAAGGGCTGCAAGCGCGGCGCTCTGGTTATCGTAGACCCTAACAACGGGGATATCCTGGCCCTGGCTTCCTGGCCGACGATTGATCCGAATGCTTTTATCCCGGAAATCTCCGAGAAAGCCTTCCGGGCCTTGAACGAGGACCCGAACCTGCCGCTGTTGCCGCGTGCATACCGTTCATCCTATCCACCGGGATCCACGTTCAAAGTGTTTGTGGGGTTGGCCGCTTTCCTGAGCGGGAAGGTCAGCGGGGAGGACGAGTTCAGCTGCCCGCCCTCGCTCGAAATCGGCAATCTGACGTTCCGGAACTGGAAGAAGACGGATTCCGGGTCGCTCAACTTTGTCGATGCGCTTACACAGAGCTGCAATACGTGGTTTTATCAAGTTGGCTTGAAAATTGGGGCGCGTCCGATCACCGACTGCGCCCTGCGGCTGGGTTTGGGTGCGCGCACGGGTATCCCGCTCGGAGCGGAAACCGAAGGCCGTATCCCGAGTGACGAATACATGATGAAGACTTACAAACGCCGGTTGCTCAACGGGGACGTGGCGAACCTGTCCATTGGCCAGGGGGACACCTTGGTTTCCCCGCTGCAAATGGCTCAAGCCATGGGGGCGATTGCCAATGGCGGCACGTTGTACCAGACGCGGCTGGTTGAGCAGGTTCAAAGCGTTGATGGCCAGATAGTTAACGCGTACGATGTGCGTGCCCGCGGCCAAATCGATATCGATAAGGAAACCATGGGCCTGCTTCGCAAAGCCATGATCGCAGTCGTCGAGAGTCGCTCAGGCACGGCTGGCCGCGCCCAGATCGACAATGTCCAGGTCGCCGGCAAGACAGGGACCGCCCAGTGGGGACCCAAAAACAATGAACGCACGGCCGCTTGGTTTGCCGGGTTCGCTCCGGCAGAAAAGCCCAAGTACGCATTTGCGGTGCTCTACGAGGGAGAAGCCAACAATGACGATATCCATGGAGGCACCTACGCCGCGCCGATTGTGGCTAAGGTGTTGAAGGAACTCCTCAAGCCGGAGCCCAAGGAGAAAACCCGGAAGAGGAGAAAGGTGGAGACAGACGAGGACGGCACACCGATCCGGCGCGCAGAGGCGGTGAATAACGCGGATTGAACGCCTATGGCGTGGGGTGGCGGGGGCCGACTGGATGGATCGGACGGATCAGACGGATCAGATAAAAACGGGGCCTATCGTCGCCCGAGCGCGGAGGGCGGCAAAAAAAACGCCGCCCCGCGTTGGCGGGACGGCGTTTTGGAAGCAGACAAATTTACTTCACAGGAACCGTCACGATGGTCTGGAGGATCCGGCTAGCGATTTTGTAGGGGTCGCCTTGGGAATTCGGACGACGGTCTTCGAGGTAGCCCTTGTAGCCGTTGTTGACAAAGCTGTGGGGCACACGGACCGAAGCCCCGCGATTGGCGATGCCATAGTTAAACTTGTCGATGGACTGGGTCTCGTGCAAGCCGGTCAGGCGCAAGTGGTTATCGGGGCCGTAGACGGCGATGTGCTCGTTCTTGTACTTGTCGAATGCCGCCATGAGTGTCTCGAAGTAGGCTTTGCCGCCAACTTCGCGCATATGCTCGGTGGAAAAGTTGGCGTGCATTCCCGAACCATTCCAATCCACTTCCAAGCCCAGAGGCTTGCAGTGCCAGTTGACTTCGACACCGTAGCCTTCGCACAGGCGGGACAGAAGGTAACGGGCCACCCACATCTGGTCCGCAGCGGTTCGCGAACCTTTGCCGAAGATCTGGAACTCCCACTGGCCTTTAGCCACTTCGGCGTTGATGCCTTCGTGATTGATCCCCGCAGCCAAGCAGAGGTCGAGGTGTTCCTCTACGATCTGGCGAGCGACGTCGCCCACGGAATCAAATCCAACCCCCGTGTAGTACTTGCCTTGTGGAGGTGGGAATCCGCCGCCTTTGGGGAAGCCCAGGGGAGCGCCGTCTTGGTAGAGGAAATACTCTTGTTCAAAACCGAACCACGCCCCGGAATCGTCCAGGATGGTTGCCCGGGAATTGCTAGGATGCGGGGTGCCATCAGGAAGCAGGACCTCGCTCATGACCAGGACACCGTTAGTGCGGGTGGCATCAGGGAAGACAGCCACGGGTTTGAGCGTGCAGTCCGAGTTATGACCTTCAGCTTGGCGGGTCGAGCTACCGTCGAAGCCCCAGTTGGGGAGTTCTTCGAGAGTCGGGAAGGCATCGAATTCCTTCACCAAAGTTTTACTACGCAGGTTTGCTACAGGCTCATAACCGTCGAGCCAGATGTATTCCAATTTGTACTTCGCCATTTTTGGTGTTGGTGGTGTCGTTAATGCGGTGCGCCGGGACGCAGATGGTTTGGTTGATACCCCGGCTCTTGGGCCGAGGATTTTCTGACGCATCGCTGCGATAGCATATTGAGTGCCAGAGTTTCCAGCGGGGACATCGGATTGGGAAAAAAAATCTGGTTTCCGGAGGCGACCCTTGCCCCAAGGAAGGCTGCGGACCATGGTGCGATATGCGCGAGGTCAAGGACACGCTCCGGTCCACGGTGCGGATCAGTTACGACGGGCGAGTTTATAAAACTTTCCGCGGCCCCCGGGCTGCCGAGCGTTTTGCCAACGAGATAAGGGTTTTGAATTTTCTGGCGGCAGGCAACTGTCTATTTGTGCCCAAGCTGCTCGAAAGCTATACAGGAGAGCTCCGAATCGTGACCACCAGCTGCGGAACCCGCGTAGAACATCTCGACCCCCAACGAATCAAAGAGCTCTTCGAGGAACTCGAGACCTTTGGCGTGCGCCATGATGATCCCGAGGTGCGCAACGTGACTTACCGCCAGGCCGACGGGCGCTTTTGTGTGATCGATTTCGAGTTCGCGACGATCTTGCCTGGGTAGCCCTATTCTATGGAATTTCTTCAAATGGATCCCAGCGTCAGCGGGTTGCAATGGTCGGGCCTGAGTGACCGGGGCAAGGTGCGCCCCAACAATGAGGATTCCTTCCTCGCCCTGCAGTTCGATTCCCGTGAGGTCCACCATCTAGGCAAGGTCGGGACTGCCTCCCTTGGGAATGCGGACTTCGTGTTCGCCGTCAGCGATGGCATTGGGGGCGCCGCGGCCGGGGAGTTCGCTAGCCGGGTCACTGTGGAGAAGATCACCAAGCTGCTGCCGAAGTCTTTTAAACAGGCCGCTTCCGGGATGGATGCCGGAGCTCCCGATGTGCTTGCCGAACTCTATGGGCAAATCCATAAGGCGCTCTGTTTCCTGGGCGACAGTTACGAGGAATGCCACGACATGGGGGCCACCTTAAGCGTGTGCTGGTTTACCCCCGGCTGGATGCATTTTGGCCATATTGGCGATAGCCGTATTTACTATTGCCCGGCGCGCGACGGGGGAATCCGTCAGCTCAGCCATGACGACACGCATGTGGGCTGGATGTTCCGAAACGGAAAGCTCAACGAGCGCGAAGCCCGTACGCATCCCGCAAGGAACCGGTTGCAGAAGGCCCTGGGGGCGGGTCACCAATTCGTGGATCCGCAGGTCGGCTCGGTGGCCTACGAAAAAGGGGACATTTTCCTGCTCTGCACTGACGGGGTTATTGAAGGGCTTTTCGATGCCCAACTGCGCGAGTATCTGCGCGGACCCGGAACCCGCGGCGGAGTGGAAACGTTAGCCGGGCGCTTGGTGCGCGAGGCGGTGGAACGCTCGGGGCGCGATAATACGACCGCGCTGGTGATCGAGGTCCAGTGACGTAGACCGGGCGGTTGGGTGGACCTGGCATGGCCAAGCGGTGGAAGCTCATGCATTTTAGCTCATGCACGGAAGGCGCCCTTCTCCGTTGACCGCGCCTCCGGGCACCCGCATACTTGTCGGCTCGCTTTATCGCGCCTTATTGAGCCATGCCGCATACCCTGACCCGCAATTTCTGTATCATCGCGCACATCGACCACGGCAAGACGACGCTCTCGGACCGTTTGCTCGAGCATACCGGCACCATCGAAATGCGCGACAGCCAAGCCCAGTTCTTGGATTCCATGGATCTGGAACGCGAGCGGGGTATCACCATCAAGTCCCATCCCGTGACGATGCGCTACAAGGCCAATGACGGGAAGACTTACAAGCTCAACCTGATGGACACTCCCGGGCACGTGGACTTTGCCTACGAAGTCTCTCGTTCCCTGGCCGCTTGCGAAGGGGCGTTGCTCATCGTTGATGCGGCCCAGGGGGTCGAGGCGCAAACGGTTGCCAACGTGCATCTGGCTACCAAGCAGGGCCTCACCTTGATTCCGGTGATCAACAAGATCGATCTCCCCAACGCGGACATCCCGGTGGTTAAGAAGCAGCTGGAAGACATCCTGGCCATTTCCTCCGATGATGCGGTGCTGGCCAGTGCCAAAGTGGGGATCGGGATTGGGGATATTCTCGAAGCGGTAGTCGCCCGGATCCCGCCGCCGTCGGGCAAGAACACCTCCAAGCTACGGGCCCTGGTGTTCGATTCGATGTTCGATACCTACCGCGGCGTGGTGATCTACGTCCGGGTTGTGGACGGGATCATCAAGGCAGGGGATCCCATCAAAATGATGGCAACGCCCGGAACCTACGAAGTCAAGGAAGTGGGCATTTTCCGGCCAGGTCTGGCCAAGATGACGGCCCAGCCCACTTTGGAAGCCGGCGATGTGGGCTACGTGATCGCCAACATCAAGAGCACGGCGGATGCCAAGGTGGGCGATACGCTCATCAGCTCGCGGTTCCAAGCCACCGAGCCGCTGCCGGGTTTCCTGGAAGTCCAGCCGATGGTCTTCAGCGGGATCTATCCCATCAACACTGCGGATTTCGAGCATCTCAAGCTGGCCATGGGCAAGCTCCAGCTCAATGACGCTGCGTTCGTGTTCCAACCCGAGTCCAGTATGGCGCTCGGGTTCGGGTTCCGGTGCGGGTTCCTGGGCTTGTTGCACATGGAAATCATCCAGGAACGGCTACGCCGGGAGTACAACATGGACATCATCGCCACGTACCCCTCGGTGATCTACGAGGTGGTCCGTACCAATGGCGAAGTTCTTTTGGTGGATAACCCGGAGCACATGCCCGATCCGAGCGTGATCCAGGAGATCCGCGAGCCGATCGTGCGCTGCTTCATCATGGTGCCCAACGAGAGTATCTCCGGCTTGATGCAGCTAATTATGGACAAGCGGGGCGAGGTCAAGCACACCGAGAGCTTGGATACCAAACGGGTCATGTTGACCACGGAACTCCCGCTCAACGAGATCCTCGTGGATTTTGTGGATAAGATCAAATCGATGACGCGCGGGTATGGCTCGATGGATTACGAGCAGGCTGGCTACAAGGCATCCAAGCTGGTCAAGCTGGACATGTTGGTCAATGGCGAGCCGGTGGACGCTTTCAGTTCGATCGTGCATCGGGACAAGGCGGAAACGCGTGGACGTGCCCTGGCAGCCAAGCTCAAGGAAGTCATTCCCACCCAGCTCTATGTGGTTGCCATCCAGGCGGCCATCGGTGGGAAGATCATTGCCCGGGAAAGTGTCAGCGCCATGCGCAAGGACGTGACCGCAAAGTGCTACGGCGGCGATATCAGCCGGAAGCGGAAGCTTTTGGAGAAGCAGAAGGAAGGCAAGAAGCGGATGAAATCGATTGGCCGGGTGAACATCCCGCAAGAGGCGTTCATAGAGGTTCTCAAGACCAACTAGGGTCCGAAGGGGGTCTGATCGGTCGGAGTTAGTCGGATCAGTCGGATCAGTCGG
>JAYVTN010000497.1:0-7546 GCA_043788785.1 Spartobacteria bacterium
GTAGTAATCCTTGTCCGGCAGACCCAGGCCGCTCGAACCCAAGTGTACCGCGTAATGGGTGGGTGCCTTCGCGTCGGGGCTGATTCCCGCATCGAACAAGCTCTGGCCCATCGCGCCCGGCTCTCCCATGAGCGTGGCTAGGGTAGCGTAGGAGGTCGCGGAGCGGATCCGTCCTAGCGTGTGCGCCAAAGGACGAGCCGCCGCTTCTTCGACCCGGGCTTCATCCATGTATGCGGTGAAGAAACCAGCGATCCTAGCCGTTGATTCGTCCGGATGCTCTGCGGCTTCCATCAAAATTTGGCGGACCCGCGCCTCCGAGAGGATGTGCAACGCATCAAAATTCCCATATCGGGACCGGTCCTCGGGAATGACTGTTCGTTTCTGGTACGCGCCGTTGGCGTAGGAAAAGAAATCGTCCCCTGGTTTGACGGCCTCGTCCCGTCCAGAAAGATCGAAGCCCCAAGTGCCGAACCTGGGAGCGGCGGTGGCCTCCTTATCTGCGGCGGAGGACCAACCCAGGGAGAGGGCGGCAGCGGCGAGCGCGAAGATGGGTTTCACTATGGGAAGGTTGAAGGATGAAGGCACACGGAGGAAGGATTAGAGGAGCTTACCATGGATCCATGAGGAAGCAGTTGCGAGTCTCTCGGCGTACTCTATATGACTTCCTGGGTTTTGCACTCCTGTGCCGAAAACGTGGCGCCTCTGCGAAACTTTGCGTGAAAGCCACCCTGCTTTTCGCATTAAGGGCGAGGCGGGATCTTTCAACCACGAAAAACACGAAATACACGAAAGGGATTTTGGAGCGGAGAATCTGTTTCGTTGTATCTGTGCAAATCTGGGAGATCTGTGGTCAAGGTTACACACGCTCAGTGCCTTCCAATTTACCAAATTCGCGATCAAACGTGCCGACCGGAGTGTGCCCGGCTTTGCGTGCTCCCTCCAGAATCAAGCAATCGGAAAAACCGACCTTTGGCCGGTTGCGGAATTGTGCCAAAGCCGAGCCAACAACATCGGGGTCTTGGAGAACGAGATCGCAATGATTGAGAAGCATCTCAATCGCGAGGACAAGTTGCTTGTGATTGAGGCCGAAAACGGCGCCGAGCACCCAGGTCGTCTCGACAAGTACTAGCTGCGAAACCCAAGCTCCCTTGGTGACAAACGCTTCGGCGGCGGCAGTCTGGGCCTTGTCGTCACGGGCGATTAGGCGAACGACGACGTTTGTATCAACGGCCCGCATATCGCTCTTTTACGGCGCGACGAATGCCCTCCTTGAGTGCCGTGAGCGACTGCCTATCAGGAACACCGCCGGGGAACAAGGTCGCGTGAATTTCTTCCGACGTATGCGTTCCAGCGCGACGCACAAGTACTCGGTCGCCGTATTCCTCCCATTCCAGGACCGAACCAGGCCCGAGCCCGAGCTTCCGACGAACTTCGGCCGGAACAGAAATCTGGCCCTGAGCCGTTAGCTTTGAGGACGCGAAAGACATCGCATTACATTACCTCGGTAATGAAGGAGATGCAAGGCCGGGGTTTGGAAAGGGCACAGGAAGCGGCTCATGATCTTTCCCGAACAAGGCGTCAGTGGATTCGCCCATCACCCTAGAGATTCGCGAGCCTCCAGTGGTGGTTGGAGGAAGCGTGAACGACAGGGCGCGCACCGTTGAGTGCTGACGCGAATGACGCTAGTTTAAGGAAGGTTTCGGACGGACCTGCTCCTATCTCTGCTACCTCTGCTACCTCTGCCACCTCTGCCACCTCTGCCACCTCTGCGGTTAGAAATAGCCGCCTGCATTCGGGGCGGGAGGCTTTGGTGGGGCAGCGAGGTTTGGTAAATGGTCCCCTGGCCGTTGAGCACGGCTAATTTTACCGCAGAGGTCGCAGAGGAGTAGAGGTGGCAGAGAAGGGAGTGGTCAGTCTTAAACCTTCCTTAATCCAGCGCCATTCAGTGCTGACCCTCATCCTTCAACCGTCCCCTTTTCACGGCCAGGCGAAGCCAGGGTACTTCGTCTTGACGGCTGAGCGGTGTTTCGGGTAATTGGCCAGCTTCCACTTCGGGAAATCGGCCGTTGTGTCCAGACGTTTGCTGTCGGGTAGCAACAGATACAGCCGCACCTGCACCCGGCCTTCGGCAAGCGTCGGATGCTCTTTGAGCCCCCAACAGTCGTTGAGCTTCACTTGCGCGCTAGGCCATGCGGACTCTTCATCCCGGTCCGGTTCGGGGTAGGTGAGCTTAACCTTGCGCCCATCCGGCCAAGGAATGGCGAGAGGCACGAGCTCATCGAGCCATTCGAGTTGTTCGGGCGCGAGGTGTTTCCGGAAGTGCGTCCGCAATTCCACCGCCTGAGCGTCCTTGAGCAGGGTGTGTCCCTTGAAAGCGCGCGTGAGAGCGGCCACGACCGCGGGGGCGTCGAATCTGGGGAAGTCGAGTTCCGGCATCGCCGTGCACACGAGATTCACCCGTGCCATGAACTGCTTGGCGTCGTGTCCCAGATTTGGCAGGTCGATCCAGCCGTGGCCGAAGGCTTCGGCAAGTGCGCGCCCGGCAGCCGCTGGCTCCACTTCGCGCTGGTGTCGCTGCCCAATGAGGAGGCCTAGGCAACGTTCCTGGCGGACTGCGGCAACCCGTTTGTGGGTGCGGTCGAAAACGTGTTCCAGCGTTGTGCTGAGGTGTTGGGGAAAGATTTCGGCGATCCACTCGGGGTTCACCGCAGTGGCCAGACCCAGCAAAGTCATGGAGCTGCCGCGGGTCTCGACCTCGCGAATGCTGCCAATGACCAACAGCAATGCCTCTACGACACTTTCCCGTACGAGCGTGCCGGTACGCTCCTCGGTGAGCAGGCACTCGCGGGAGCCCGCGTCCGTGCGAATCGCGAGCTGGTCGATGAACCCGGCCAGCAGGCATTTGGCCAACGCATCCGGGTGGGAACTGTTGCGCAGCTCCCGATCCTCTTCCTGAATGAGCCGCTCGCGTCGGGCGATCTCAAGGAGTTGGCGCAACGTGTCCTCGACCTGCCGCGCGGTGCCTGCGTGAATCCCCACCCGTTGGCAGGCATTGAGTTCAAACCGGCACTCCTTTGCGAACTCGTGGGCGCGCAGGAGTGTGAGGAAGTCGCTCTGCACGCTCTCTTCAAAGCGTTCGCGCGCTCCCTGGAGCTGGGCGTCGTCCCGGGCCACACGCATGAGCAGGTCGCGTCCGCTCACTAGCGCGGCACATTGCGCGGCCTCGGGTACGCAGCCACGCCGGGAAGCCTCGACCAGCATCCGCGAAAAGCGCGGGTGCATCGGAAGCCGCAGCATCTGGCGGCCAATGGGGGTGAGGGTTCCCGAATCTGGCGCGCTTCCATCGGAGAGCGCCCCGAGAACCGTCAGAAGCTTTTCCGCGCGCTCCACGGCTTCGAGATCCGGCTGGTCCAACCAATCAAAATCCGTGGCGCGTCGAATCCCGAGCGAGTGGAGCAATAGCACGGTTTCCGCGAGATCGGCCCGTTGGATTTCCGGCGTGTTTTTTGCCGGACGTGAGAGTTGGTTGCCCTCGGTCCAAAGCCGCCAGCAGGTTCCCGGTGCGGTGCGTCCGGCGCGCCCTGCGCGTTGATCGGCACTGGCCCGACTGATATCCTCAATTGCCAGCGTCTGGATGCCACGCTCGGCATCGTAACGGGCGATGCGAGCCAGGCCGGCGTCCACGACATGGCAGACCCCATCGATGGTCACGCTCGTCTCGGCGACGTTGGTGGCCACCACAATCTTCCGTGTGTCCGAGCTCTGGAAGGCGCGATCCTGGTCATCCGGAGCCAGGTCGCCATGCAGCGGAATCAAGAGGCATTGCTCAGCGAGTCGGGCGTTGCGGAGGGCGCTGATGGTCGCGTTGATCTCGCCCATGCCGGGCATGAACACGAGGATATCTCCGGGGCTCCCACTGCCGACGATCCGTGCAACCGCCTCAGCCGCCCGTTCCGACGCGGGCCGCTGATCCCCGTATTCCGCCCAATGAATGGCGACGGGGAAGGTGCGACCTTCGGAAACAAGGATCGGTACGGGGCGCTCTGGGTTGTCGGCGAGATAACGGGCGACCGGTTCGGCGTCGAGCGTCGCGGACATCACGACGATCTTGAGGTCCGGACGCGTGGTCTGTTGGAGACGTTTAACCAGAGCGAGCGCCACGTCACTGAGCAGGTTGCGCTCGTGGAACTCGTCAAACATCACCACGCCGATCCCGCGCAGTTCCTGATCGTTCTGGAGCCACCGCAAGAGGATGCCTTCCGTGACGAAACACAGGCGCGAGGCGTGCGAGAGATGCTCCTCGAATCGGACTTGGTAGCCCACTTCGCAGCCCAGTTTGCACCCGCGCTCCCATGCCACCCGCGCGGCCACGGTGCGCGCGGCGACCCGGCGGGGCTGAAGGATCACGATCCGTCGATCTCCGGCAACGCCGGCGTCCAGGAGCATCTGCGGCACCTGCGTGGTCTTGCCCGAGCCAGTGGCAGCCACGAGCACAAGCCGGTTGCCCATCGTGAGGCTGCGGACGATGTCAGCGTGTAGCTGCCAGACTGGGAGACCGTGGTTCGGCATGGAATTCAGAGAAATGGATGAAGGAAGGGATGAAGGCGAAGGAATGCGAATCTATCCTTGGGAATTGGTAAGCGACACTATCTCGCACGAGCGCACGAGAGAAGTCCACGGAGGCGATGTTCGGATGTGCTGCAGTCGTGAGGGCGCAAGGGAAATGGGGAGAGTAGACGATGGAACGCCGCAGACTTCCTTCCGCCGTTCGCCATCCACTTTGTACACGTGCCAACCAGCTGCGCGGCCCCTACCTTACCACAGATCCCCATGCCCCGCAGACGGGGCACCACACGGGATGAAGATTATGGGATGAGTGCCTCTGTGAGCTCTGTGTCTCTACTGGTTAAATCCGGCCCAGATACGAGGCTGGATTGTTTCCTACCACAGAGACACAGAGATCACAGAGGGTTGGAGGCAGCAGACTAACGCTCGAATGCTGTTGGGGCAGCACCCGGAAGTCGAGTTTGGGACCCGGGAGCCGGATTTCGCACCGCGTCTCGACGATCTCAGAATCCGGGGACCGGATTTTTTCTACCGACTACCCAATTTCATTTTCCGGGGACCCCATTTCTTTCAGCGGCTACCGGAATTCAGACGTCGGCGAGCCCATTTCGAGTTCCGGCACGCGCATATTTTTTCTGGATCGCGGAGTATGTATTTCGGGGAGCCCATTTCGCACCAGGTCCGTGGGAAAACGCGCGGGGCGGGCGGTATTTAGCAGAATGGAAGGTTTACAGGATGTCCCTGAGAGCAGGGCGCGGCGCCCCCGGAGGGGTCGTGGGCATCGAAGGGCGCAAACACGCAAGCTGTGGGGTGCGAGGGGTTTGTGTGTGCGCGGGGTGGGGCTGCGGACCAGGCGCTGGAACCCTAATCCGACTGGGGCTTTACTCGATACCCATGATCAACAATCATTGGCCGCCTGTTCCTTGGTGCTCCCAACCTGCTTGGGCTCCTCTGGGGGCTGTCTATTTATGCCACTCCGATTCCTGTTGATGGTCCGTGCCCTTTGGCTGGCCGGCGCTTTTTGCTCGCTCAGTTCGGAAGGGGAAGCGGCCAAACCGTCGCCGCTCACGCCGTCGAATGCAAGCCTGCTCGAGCGGATATCGGCCAACTCGATGCGTGGGCACTTGTCGTTTTTGGCTTCGGACGCGCTCGAAGGCCGTGCCACACCCTCCCGGGGATTGGACTTGGCGGCTGAATACATTGCCGCCCAGTTCCGGCGGGCCGGGCTTGAGCCTCTCGGGGATGATGGATATTTCCAGACAGCGGATTGGAACCAGATCAATCCGCGGCGCCGCACCGATCCCGAGGCTGTGGCGGCTGCGGCCGCCGCCGCCGGACCCCTCAAAGTGCGCAACGTGGTAGGCCTGCTGCGGGGGTCGGATCCGGCATTGAAAGGCACTTACCTGCTAGTGACGGCCCACTACGATCATCTTGGCAAACGTTCAGGCAGCGGGGACCAGATCTTCAATGGCGCCAATGATGACGGCAGTGGCACGGTATCGGTCATTGAACTGGCAAGCGCCTTCGCCTGCCAGCAACCCAGGCCCAAGCGCAGCATCGTTTTCATGACCGTCTTTGGTGAGGAGCACGGGCTTGTCGGCTCGCGTTATTACGGAGCCCATCCCTTGGTTCCCATCGAGCAGACCGTTGCTGGCATCAATCTTGAACAAATCGGGCGCACCGATGACGACGAAGGCCCCCAAAAACTGGCCGCCGGCATCACCGGATTCGACTTTTCGGAGGTCGGCTCGATCCTCTGGAAGGCTGGCCAACAGACGGGTATCCGGTTCTGGAAGCACCCGACCAATAGCGACAACTATTTCGCCAGAAGCGATAACCAGTCCATGGCCGACCAGGGGATCCCTTCCCACACGATAAGCGTTGCCTATGATTTTCCGGATTACCACGCGCCTGGAGATCATTGGGAGAAGATCGATTACGAGAACATGGCCGCCGTGGACCGGAGCATAGCGTTGGCTATCTCGATGATCGCCAACAACCCGCAAGCGCCCAAGTGGAACGAATCCAATCCCAAGACAGAGGCCTATGTGAAGGCGGGGCTTCTACTCAAAACCAAGCGAGAGCGGGCAGTAAAGGTGCTGCTGGCACCATAGCTCCGGGCTGTTCGTCCTCGTACTGGATTCCGGCTCTTAACCTAGAATCGGCAGTCGGACCTTAGGCTTAAGGGGAAGTGATTGGCCCCTGGCCGGGTCCGTTCCGTGGAAGGGCTGGTGCCGGCTTCCGCCGGCCCCCCCGGTTGCCCCCACAGGCGCTAACTTGGCGGCGGGTAGTATGCTAAAGCATGAACTCCGAACCGTCGGACCGGACCGCTTCGGGGGTTCGGAGTTCAGGCTTTAGCCTGTTAAACTGCCGCCAAGTTAGCCCCTTTGGGTTGACTCTTAGGGTGAGGCCAAGAACAAACCCGCCGAAGCCCCGCGAGTTGCCCGCTGGCCGGGCCGGCTTGAGTCCAACGCCGGGGTGGGCCGTTACGGGCTTGAATCGGCGACCTCTACCCACCAATCGGCCCCTGCGCCCCGCCGTGCAGCCTCCACGGAGGACCAAGTGTCGGAGGACCAAGTGTCTGCCACTCTATCAGGGGAAATGGGGCCCGTTGGGTCCGGTGGGGGGGCGGGTTCGGGGCCGATCGGCCCGAGCCTCTTACTGCCGGATTTAGGACGCTGAGCGAGGACGCTGAGCGAGGACGCTGGGCGAGGACGCTGGGCGAGGACGCTGGGCGAGGACGCTGGGTGAGGACGCTGGGTGAGGACGCTGGGTGAGGCCAAGAACAAACCCGCCGAGGCCCCCCGAGTTGCGCGCTGGCTTGAACCGGGGACCTCTACCCACCAATCGGCCCCCGCGCCCCGCATCGCCGCCTCCCCGGAGGACCAAGTGTCTGCCACGAATGGCACTAAGATAACGAAACTCTAGGATTTGGTTTCTTGGATCTGCTGCGGCGAGGGACGTTACCGGTTTGCGCCCG
>JAYVTN010000498.1:0-3049 GCA_043788785.1 Spartobacteria bacterium
GTGGTAGTGGACTGAATCCGGCCCGGGCAGCGGGCGACTCAAGGGGCTTGGGACGGTTTGTTTTGGCCTCACCCTTCAGAGAATAGCCTTGGTCGAAGGGCCGGTCACAAACCTCGCGCCTCAGTAGGTTGCGCCTTGTTGAGACGTTGCGCGGGAAATCACCTTGACCGTGGGAAACCGCGCAGAGTAGGGCATCCTTTCAGGGCTTGGCCGTCGGTGGGGTCGAGAAGTCCCAGCAGAAGCGGGGCCCGCTTCGCCCACGGAGCCCCGCTTCAGTGTGGTTTGGCAAATTTGAGAGTTCCTTCGCAGGTTTTTACTTCTGCTTTCTCTATCAAGGCACCCCTATTGATAGAATCGGGACACGGGATCTGGGCGCGCGTGTTCGACTTTCGGCCTCCTACAAAAAGGACCGGCTCCCCCGAAAAACCTCCGCCAGCGCAACGCCCGGCCAACCCCCAGGCCAGGCTGGTTCAAGGAGCTCCTGGCCGGTGAGTGCCTCACGTGTGGCGCCGTTTACTTCCTGATGCGCAAGTCCATCGAAGCCACCCGGTGGCAGCCAATCCAGGAGTAAATCTCCCCATGGACGCCCGGTCAGCTTGACAAGGGCCTTCCAACCCGCAGACAGCCCGTCACCGCTCCTTGCTAGACCGTCTCAGCCCAGGGAATCCGATGCCACCGGGTCCCTTGGGTCCCTTGGGTCTCTCATTCCCCTCGCCGCCCGCCGAATATTCGCATCCAAGGCCCAACGGTTGCAATCGGGAGCGGATTGCCTTTGGATGGATGGTTCATGACGACCGCCAACAAAATTACGATCGCCCGCATCGTGATGATTCCGTTGTTTGTCATGATGGCCATCTACTATGGCCATGGCCTTCGCCACGGCGCTCCCCAGAACTGGCAACGCTGGGTGGCTATCGCCCTCTTTGCCCTCGCCGCGGCCAGTGACGGCATCGACGGCTATATCGCCCGGCATTATAACCAAAAGACCCAGCTAGGCATCTTTCTGGATCCGATTGCCGATAAAGGCCTCTTACTGGCAGCCATCCTCACCCTCAGCTTCGGGAACTGGAGCTACGAATTCCCGATCTGGTTCCCCGTCGTCGTCATCGGACGCGATCTCATCGTCCTTTCCGGGGCGCTCACCCTCAAGTTCCTCAACGGCACCCTCCAGGTGCGCCCCAGTTGGGCAGGCAAAACGGCCACCGCCCTCCAGATGGTTTCCATCGTCCTGGCCATGCTCCAGCTCGATCTGTTTTGCAACCCCGCCTGGACCACTCCCGGGAAGATGAGCGTGGCTCTCATAGATATTCCCGTGGCTTTAGCCGGGTTCTTCACCATTGTTTCCGGGGCGCAATACGTGCTCGACGGAATATCCCAAATCAACGCCCGAGGCCACGGAGATCCCAAGCCTTGGCCCGAACTGTAAACATCCCATGTCTGAACGCACTGTAGCAATCGTAGGCCGACCTAACGTAGGCAAATCGGCCCTCTTCAACCGGCTCGCCGGCCGGAAAATCTCCATTGTCCACGACATGCCCGGAGTCACCCGGGACCGGATCGCGACCCAATGCAAACTGGGCGCCTCGCCCTTCACCATCTTCGACACGGGCGGAATCGGTTCCAATGTGGACGCCAGCTTCAGCGAGCAGGTCCATGCCGAGGTGGATATCGCCATCGAGACTTCCGACGTTCTCCTTTTCGTCGTGGACGGCCAAGCCGGGCTCAACCCCCTGGACCTGGAACTCGGGCGCAAACTCCGGAAGGTAGGCAAACCCGTCATCCTGGTCATCAACAAGATCGATGTGGACAAGCACTCCCTCAACGCCCCGGAATTCACCCGTTTGGGATTTGAAGACCACATTGCCATCAGCGCGGAACACAACCGGGGCATTCTCCCCTTGGTGGCTTGGGCGGAACGACTTCTGCCCAAGGCCGAGTACCAGCAGCCGCCCGATAGTGAACCGGTGAAGATCGCGATCGTCGGCCGACCCAACGTTGGCAAATCCTCCCTCACCAACGCGTTTCTCGAAGACGAGCGCACGATGGTGAGCGACATCTCCGGCACCACACGGGACGCCATCGATATCCCCTACGAACGCCATGGCCACCATTACATCCTCATCGACACCGCGGGCATCCGGCCCCGGGGCAAAGTGGACAACTCGGTGGAAGTCTTCAGCGTCATGCGCTCGGAATCGAGTATCCGCCGCGCGGACCTCTGCATGCTCGTCATCGATGCTTCCATGGGCGTGACTGCCCAGGACAAGAAGATCGCCGGCCTTATCCAGGAAGCCCGCAAGCCCTGCATCGTCGCGGTCAACAAGTGGGATCTGGTTAAGGACCAAACCGACGACAAGCAATCCATGAACACTTTCATGGACGGCATCCGCTCCGAACTCTTCTTTTTGGACTACGCCCCGGTGCTCATGGCCTCCGCGAAGACCGGTGCCGACCTGACCCGTGTGTTCAAAACCATCGAGCGGATCAAGATTGAAGCCCAAAACCGCATGGGAACCGGTCCCCTTAACCGCTTGCTAGCCACGGCCATGACCCAGCACCCGCCTCCCGCTCTAGCCGGACGCCGGTTCAAGGTCCTATACGCCACCATGGCCGAGACCCGCACCCGTTCTCCGATCCCCATTCCCGAAGTCATCTTCTTTTGCAACGACGAGAAGCTCCTAGTGGAAAGTTACCGCCGTTATTTGGACAACAAGATCCGCGCGTTGGCCCCATTCACGGGCCTTCCCCTGCTCTTCCATCTGCGGGCGCGTGAGCCCAAGGTCCTGGGCACCCGCCCGCGCTCCAAGAAGGTGCCCGGCGAAGAGCCCGAACCGCGCAAGAAGAAAGCCCCGACGACGTTCAAGAAGAAGCGTCCTGCCCGTGGCCTAAGCGGCCGCCGCCAAGGCGGTTAGTCCTGGAATGCGGGGGCGATAGCCCCTGCCGCATGGCACCCTGATAGAGGTAGGGATGGAGCATTGATTTGCTCCACCCCCCCCTCCGAACCGGACGGGCGGATTTCCCGCATCCGGCTCTCCAGTTAGTGGTTTGC
>JAYVTN010000499.1:0-6149 GCA_043788785.1 Spartobacteria bacterium
ATCCAGGCTATTTGGATTTATTCCCAGGAGAATATCTTGAAGGTCCGACAATCCGTCAGAGTTGCTATCAGGGTTATTCGGATCCGTGCCCTGTTCAACCTCTTCCCAGTCTGCGAGGCCGTCATGATCGGAATCAGTATAATTTATGTTCTCCGGCCAGAATCCATTCAGAAGGGACCCGTCTCCGAGTTGCCCGGAGGAATTGTCACCCCACGCCCACCATAGGCTGTATCCCGCGCGCAGTGTGAGCGCTAAGGAATGAGTCGTCGCGCTGATGCTGATTGCTTTGTTTACCCCTTTAGGGACAACAGGCAAATAATACGAATCATTTAAGCTTCCGTTCCCAAGTTGCCCTTTGGTGTTGCCACCACAAGATTGCAGGGTCCCATCTGGCTTCAACACAAGGATGTGCTGGTCATTGGTACTAGTCCCTTGACCTACAGCAACCCCGACAACATCGTAGATAATGTTGGCACGGGCGGGAGTCGTACTTCCAGAAAAAGGATACCCAAAGCCACCCATGGAACCCGTACTTCCCCAACTCCATAAGAGTCCGTCAGCCGTTACTGCAAAAGCACAGTAAGGCCCGGATTCAATCATCACAACCTTACTCAAGATACTCACCTGAACTGGAGTCGTCCGTGTCAGAGCTGTGCCATCTCCGAGCTGACCGTAAGTGTTATCTCCCCAGGCGAAAAGTGTTCCGTCGCTTTTCAATGCCATCGAGGCCTTTCCGGAAGCGGTAATGGCAACAATTCCGCTGAGCCCGCTGACTTGAACAGGGGTCAGGCGCTGGACAGTCGTTCCATCGCCCAAACACCCGTTGTTATATCCCCAGGCCCAAACAGTGCCATCGCCCTTCAATGCAATCGTGTAGCCGTCTCCCGCCTTCACTGCAACTACATTAGTGAGGCCTACGACTTGAATCGGAACCAAGCTCTGGTTGGTCGTTCCGTCGCCGAGCCCACCGTAGCGCGCATATCCCCATGCCCAAACAGTACCATCGGTTTTGGCGGCAACGCTGTGATCATGCCCAACCGCAATGCTGCCTACACCGGAAAGCCCGGGAATCTTCGTCGGAAATAGCAGAGGGGAGGTGTTGCCCATACCCAGCTGCCCGTAGGTGTTTGAGCCCCATGCCGAGACTGCACCATCCGAACCAAGGGCCAAGCTGTGAGCGTAACTGGCGGCGATCTGAAGTCTGATTGCGTACACGGCGCTCTTGGTATCACTGGACGCAACGCCCGCCTTGAACGCCTTTGCTCTCAATATTTCACTGCTACTAACGTTTACGGTGTTGCCCGACCCAATAACGGGATCGCTCACGGTCGGGTCATTCCC
Organism: Spartobacteria bacterium; assembly: GCA_043788785.1. Classification (GTDB taxonomy): domain Bacteria; phylum Verrucomicrobiota; class Verrucomicrobiia; order Chthoniobacterales; family Chthoniobacteraceae; genus CAIURC01. The sequence continues at coordinate 1,342 of JAYVTN010000499.1, forward strand.
ATTCGTGGTGTAATGTATGTCAGCCCCTGGCGTGACGCAGTTAATCACCACAGATTGTGCTGTCATATAGGAACCCCCGCCCGGACTGAACGCGGGTAACGACACCTTAGGCGCAAGCAGGAATTTGACGATCTGCTTCGGCGAATTTGAGTTGACTCTATCAACCGTACCAAGTTGACCATTGCTGTTTAGGCCGAAGCTCCAACATGTGCCGTCAGCCTTTACCACCACACTACTACTCCCAGCGCTCACGGACACCGCTCCTGACAATCCCGGAACCGTCACTGAAGATTTGCTGATATTTGTCCCGTCTCCCAGACTGCCGTCGATATTGTAGCCGCAAGCCCTTACCGATCCATCTGTTTTAACTACAAGTGTGTGCTTCTGACCGGCGGCAATAGCCAAGGCACTCGAGAGGCCTGGGATTTGTGTGAGTGAAGAAACGATTGAATTGGTCCCGAGTTGACCAAAACTGTTATCACCACAAACCCAGACTGTTTTATCTTTGCACAAAACAAGAGAATGGTTTGCTCCCGCGCTGACGGCAACGACGTTTGTTAGACTCCCCATGCTATGCGGGACGGAGCTATTGCTTCCAGCATACCCTAATTGCCCGTAGCCATTGTAGCCCCATGCCCAAGCCGTTCCATCGGCTTTAGCAGCGAGGGAAAACGACGTCCCAGCCGCAATTGCGGAGACCCCAGTGATTCCTGTGATTTGCACCGGTACGTTCTTGCCCGTCGTGGTGTTATCGCCGAGCTGCCCTTGCGTATTTGCCCCCCAAGCCCATACGCTGCCATCACTTTTGAGGGCCAGTGTGTGTAAATCTCCCGCTGCAATGGCCACTACATTGTTCAGGCCGGGAACCTGCACCGGAGATAACTGAGAGACGTTTGTACCGTCACCCAATTGACCGTAGTAATTATCGCCCCAAGTCCATACGGTCCCGTCGCTCCTGACCGCAACCCCGTGGCGGGTGCCCGCCGAAGCAGCAATCACGTTTGTGATGTTTATCGCACATGGAAACCATTGGTCCGCTTTCGCTCCTGTGCCTAGCTGCCCATAGTAATTGCCGCCCCAGCTCCAAAGCGTCCCGTCTATTTGAATTGCGAGATTGAAATCTGGTCCACTCATGGTGTGCGCGCCGATTAGATATCGACCTCCAGACACAGTACTCGGATAACCGTTTTGAATCGCAACCGCATTGAGGGTCGAAGAGAGCGTCGAGATCACGATCGGAACCGAATACATTGGGGAAGCAGCCGTAGGCGTGCTTCCATCGAGAGTGTAGTAGATGGCCGCACCCGTCGTTGAGGTACTCAGTGCAACGGTTTGCTTTGTGGCATACGCTCCGGGAGCGGGTGTAATGACGGGCGCGACCGGACGAATGGTTTCGGAGAAAACAACCGGCGTCCCAGCTCCAGCCGCTCCAGTGACTTGCTCGTCACCAGCGAGAGGATCGAGCAGGTATGCTTGGGCTTGGCCGTTTGCATCCGTGCGCAGCGCAAGCGACGTGACCATTGATGGAGTGCCGGTGTTTGTTGACGCTAGCTTTCCGGCACCGGCCGTAACAGTGAATGTGACCGGCCCATTGACAAGGGCGGTCCCTTGGCTGTTTGTGATTTTGACAACGAAAGGGCTGGAGAATACGCCTGGTGCTCCTGCCTGGCTGTTTCCTCCAACAATCACGATGTTCGGAGGGAGCCCATTATAAAAGTCGTTTGGGTTGAGCCCTTGCTGAAACGCTTGCAGGAGAGTGAGTCCATCACCACGAGCCGCGAGTGCGTTGGGATTTTGGCCTACAGCACCGAAATATTGGGCCTCCCACGCATCGTCCAAGCCGTTTAGATCCGTGTCGTTCAGTACAAAAACCCGCTTCAGTTGGCCTAGGTTAACGTATGAATAATCACTGTCGTCCGTCGTGGATGCGGTCCAAGGATAAGAAATGCTTGGGATAGTTTGTTTGAGTCGATCATAGAAGGGCTTTGCAATGTTTTTGAGCTGGCCCAGATTAACCGTGGAGTAGTCATCAGTCGCGGTGGTAATTTTGGGGACTCGTTGTCCGCTGGCGTTAATCTGGGTCCAGCCGTTGATTAGGGTCGTCACCCCCGAGCCCGCGCCACCAGGCATGTTAGCCTCCATGTCGTTGAAAGCCTGGAGGGCAAATTGCTTAAGCTGGCCTTGATTAACCAGGCTGTAGTCGGAAGCCAGGCTATTTGAATTGATTACACCACGCTGCGTCCACCACGCCGGTGGTGCTGCGAAAACAACGACTGCGGTGAGGGCGAACAGTATCCCTAGGACCCGGGGAATGAAGGACCGGCACAATACCCGAATACGACTACGATGAGCATGAAGTGGCCTTTGCATAGTGTAATTGGTATATGGAAACTGGCTTGCAGCGTCGGCAAATTGGCCCCGCTTGATCGTTCAGAGAGGCTGGTGGGAACCCGTGTTCCACCACTCAAACGCGCGCGTTTGAAAAAGCCGCTTTCGCGGCGAAATGACCGAAGGCAGCTGACAGGCACGTATTTTACGGTACCGGGCCATAGATGAAGGAGCCCATTGTAACATCTCCGGCGGGCAGGATGCGCACAGTAGCGGGGCCCTGTGGACCGGTTGCACCCGTCGAACCAGTCGGACCCGCCGGACCCATCGCACCCGTTGGACCCATCGCGCCCGTCGCACCCGTCCCACCTGTCGCTCCTTGTACCCCTTGCTGGCCGGCAACTCCTTGAACTCCTTGAATCCCCTGAGTGCCTTGCGGGCCCTTTATGTTAGCTCCGCTGCTATTTACATACGCTCCATTCACCCTTTGGTAGACTAGGCCATCAGCGGTGTTGAGGTAGAAGTCACCGTCGATTCCGCTGCTGTTTGAGGGAGTGCCAACCCCGCTGCGCCAGACTGTGCCCGCAGTTCCTGCCGGCCCGGCGAGCGTAATGTCCAACAAAGGTTGAGGGTTTCCCAAGCTTTCCTTCGCGGCAAATGATAGGCCAATAGTCCCTACAGGGCGAATGATGATACCATAGTTTGTGGAGGGATTGGTAATCCACGCCTTTACTTGAGCAGTTACATCGATCGGGATGTAGTCATTGAGGCTGAATGCGCTTACCGCGAGGTTAATGAACGGTGTGGCGGTGTAACTGGTTGTAGGAAAGACACCTGCAAGCGTAGCTTCATCCCAAGGTGCGGTGACGACGTGGAAGTTCGCAGAACCGGTGCCGGTGGGAGCGACCCCATTATAAAGCCGGAGCGTCGCTGTGGCGATCTGGTTGGCGCTGATGCCCACAGGAAGCATACTGGCGATTTCGAACCGAACTAGCGCGCATTTGGTGGAAGTGGTGTTCACCAGTAAGGTGGCGTAGTCTCCATAAGTGGACGCCGCGCTCGCAGTAAATGTCGTGGTGTCATCCGTGAGAAGAGCCTCCACCGCAAATGCGTGAATGGGAGAAATTAGGCCTATCGCAATCGCGCAGAACCAAAGTCGGCTGAGCTTGTAATTGATTTTCATATTGGAAAATGAACAGGAGGTTGTGCCCGAAGTGGGGCACAAATCCCCTTCGAGCGATGCATGAGTTGGGTGGTTGGTTGTAAGCGTCAGTGACTGGGAGATGAGTCGGGGACGCAGCGCATCGAGAACGAACCAAGCCGGATCAGATGCAGGTGTTTTAGAAGTTCGGCACCATGCGAGTCAATCCGATTCCGTTTGTTCACCTTAAGTTTTGGTGTGGACAGGTCGGGTAAACACGCCTCCCGGACCTTAAACTTGCCTGCCGGACCGCCTAACTCGGCCTTCGGTCGACTTAACTCATCTTTCTGCGCGCTCGACTCGTCTCCCGGACCGCCCAACTCGCCTTTCCGGTGCGCTCGACTTGGCCCCGGTCCGCCAAACTCGCTAGTTGGTTGGCCAAACTTGCCTTCCGGCTTGCCAAACTCGCCCCTCGGTGTGGCAAACTCACTACCCGGTCCGCTGAACAAGCTTCGGGGTTCGCCAAACTTGGCTTTCGGTCTGCCAAACTTGCCTCCCGGTCAGCCAAACTTGCCTCCCGGCCAGCCAAACTTGCCTCCCGCTCCGCCAAACTCGCCTCTCGGTCCGCCAAACTTGCCTTTCGGTCCGCTGAACTCGCATCCCGGCGGCTGCACAAGCCTTCCGGCCCCAGGCTCGCCTCCCGGGTCCCCTGGCTTGCCTGCCGGTCCACTGCACTCGTGTCCCAGTTTGCGAAAACTCGCCTCCCAAACGGCTGACTCGCCCTCCCGACGCATTCAGGGCGTTTGCCCATTTTTTTAACCTTGCCTCCCGGCCCGTGAAACAGCTTCTGCCGTTGCCTGTTTTCTGCCGACCCGATGGCTCACTCGGGACTCGTTCCTTAAGATCCGGTCAGGGGAGGCCCCGATTGGCGCATCCCAATCTCCCCGGCACATTCCCCGCCCTGCGTTAGACCACCCCGCAAGGTTTTGAGGACGAACTGCCCTCTTCACCCGGTGGTAGTCAATGCGCATTTCAACATACAACCAAATACACGCGAGATTCGAAAACGTCAGCCCCGCAGCCCACTAATAACTCACCCATGTCTAATTTTAATCCGACTCCCACTGTAGAAGAGTCAGTCACAACGCAAGCAACACCAGCCGCCGGAACCGAACGGAGCGGGAATCGCCCCGCTTACGGGGCCCAGAACCGTCTCATTGAAGCCTACATCCATGAAGCCAGAAAATATCTGGAGGTGGCACTCAACGACCCCGAGATCAATCAGGTGCTCACGGCCCGGGGGATGGACGCCGAGGAGGTGGCTACGGCCAAACGACTG
>JAYVTN010000500.1:0-3013 GCA_043788785.1 Spartobacteria bacterium
AGCGGCCGGTTCGAGGCAAACGCAGAACTGACCGCCAACCGCTCTGTCGTCCCCAGTGGATTGACAAAAATCTCCGGCATCCGAAACCCAGTTTTCACTTCCCTGATGCCTTCAACAATCAAGTCGAAGGTATGTCCTACCGGCAGGTCTTCCCTCGGCGAGATCGACAGGACGTTGACCACGTCTTCTTCTCCAGACACCACCACGTCGATCGGATACCGGTGCCGGTTGTCGCGGTCTTGGAAATAAACGGCACTGGCTACTTGCGAAGCCCGCACCTGGTAACTGAAATTCAAGGAACCGCTTGGACGTTTGCTCAATGCTCCCGTCTGGACCACAGCAGACACCTTAAACTCCCGCGAGTTCTGTGTTCCGAGCACTTTGGCCCCCTTGATACTGATGCCATCCACGCTCTTCACCCCCGGTTTGAGCGTCACTGTATACTCCTGGTTGGGAAGCACCGAATCGCCCACCGTGAATTTGCCTTCGGTCTGGCTCTTCCAAATCCATTTTCCCGCCAGGTCGGGCATGCACCGGATTGGACTCGCCTTTGATTCCACGCCGATAGCCTCCACGGGCACCATCGGATCCGGAAAACTAACGGTCAAAACCGACTCGGCCCGGATGTCAGTTCCCGACCAGACCAACTGGATATCCGCTTCCTTTTGGGTTGCCGTCTTGGAAGCGGCTGACGGTTTGGCGTACCCTGTCCCGGGCATGCCCACCCAACAGAGTCCAGCCGCCAGAACGATCGCTCGAACCGCTTTCACACCCACTCGCCGAAAAGTTCCCTTCATGGCTTGCCGCTCCTGGATAATGCTTCTTTCTTCAAATTTTGGGCTTCGGGGAGTTCCTTGAGGGTAAGGGCGCGTCCGGCGCACTCGAGCGCTTCGGTCACGTTCCCGCTGCCCAATTCCAAACGCCCCACCACGATCCAAGCCCACGGATCGTCTGGATGCGCCTTTAGAGCAGCCTTGGCGGCTTGCTCGGCTTTGGGCACCTCCTCCAACGCTGCCAGCGCTTTTGCCTTGGCCACCGACCCTTCCACTGTCTCCACCAGATGCAATGCCATCACGGGTTGGTGGGCAGAAACCAGCCAGTCTGCCCGGCGCTCCGGGTCTACCTCCTTGTCAATCTCCAGCAACCGGTTTTGCCAGTCTTTCGGCAACTCAGAAACCGGCACGCGCCGAACTAGCCCCACCTCGCTCGGTTTGCCCACCTCCCATGCCAGTTGGCCCTTTCGCAACTGGGCGCGGGTTGAATTTGGGGCCAAAACCAAAGCTGCGGCCGCATCCTCATAAGCCAGCCCAGAAAATCCCTCCGCCGCGAGCACCTCAGCCCGGTCCATCAAGTGGGAAGCCTTCTCCGGACCCGCCGTGTCCGCCAGGATTTGTTTGTCCATGGTTTTGACCGCAGGCAACCATTTCGCGGACCTCTCGAACACCGGATACGTCTTCTGCAACGTGCTCTCGGTGGCGTCCAGCTTGTTGGCCTCCCGCAGGTCGGTCTCGGCATTTTTCCAGTCCCGCAGCCGGATCCACAACTGCGCGCGCCGAACCAGACGGCTGGCGCTAGGCTTGGCCTTGAGCGCTCCCGAAGCCGCTGCGAGCGCTTCCGGGATGTGTTCCAAACTGGTTTCTGCGTCCGCCAAGCGATCCCAACCCTCCACGTCCTTGGGAACCAAGCCCACGTAGATGCGCCATGCGTTGGCCGCCGGCTCATTATGACCAAGAGCCTTCTCCAAGTCTCCTTGGAGCCGTTCCACCAAGGGAAAACTCTTGCGCACACCGGGCACGTTGCGTCGCCAGATCGCCAGCGCTTCCCCGGCCCTCACCAGATCGCCCAGTTCCAAACGCGCCCCCACCAAACTAGCCCACAGCGCGTTGTCTTTGGGTCTGGAAGGCAGCTTCCTGTCCGCGAGCTCGGCGGCCCTTGCAGGCTCGGGATTTTCCTCCTCGTCGGTGTCTTCAGCGTAGGAGCCTTGAACAATGAGCAGACCCAAAATCCCTGCACCCAGTACCCAACGTTGGCGAAAAAGCATTCTGGGTGGAACTACAGCACTTCGCGCCCACAACAACAAACGAAATACCGGGTTGTGACCGGATTAACCGGAGCCGATTGCCAGTGACCGGTCGCAAAGTCGGCCAGCGCTTTACCGACCGTTGCGGGCATCATTTGACGCCTGAGAGGAACCCCGCAAGAAACTCGAGATAACTCCGGGATCCGCTGCCCGTGGATCGCCGCCGGATGGAGTCTTCCACTGCGCGTAGAGCCAAAGTCCAATCCTTGGTCGAAAGCGGTTCAAAGAGACCTTCTGAATTTGAAACAACGATTTCAGAGCGGACTCCGAGGATATCGTTGTAAAGCTCCGCAAGAAGCTTGTCGCGGGGTGAGTCGGCAGAAATCGATGGCGCAGATCCCTGCGCGGCTTTGCTTGCTCTGTACGCGACGGATCTGACCTGAGAATCGGTCAAGGTGATCCCTTGTGATGAGCCCTTTTTGTCTGCCGCAAGAATTTTCGCCTCGATCTGAAAGAGGAGCGAGACAAAGAAAGGATCTTTCATCAAGTCAATGGTGTTCATAATCGTGATTTCTGTGGGTTTAGTGCGCCATATCAACGCCCCAAGCTCTAGATCCACAAGGTTTGGTTTGCCGAAAGCTACTCCCCTGGCCCCCATCTGTCGCATCGAACTCGCCAGGCACATCAAAGGTTTTTGGCTGCGCTTCAACGAGCCGCCCTCCCGGTGTTAGAGCCCGTTGGAGGGGCTGCGATAGGCGATGCCGTTAAGCGGGGGTCTGACAAGGCGTGCGCATGAGGCGAGGGGGCAAGGGGGCACCCAGGCGCATTACTTGGCTTTTTCTACGGGAAACGGTTTCCAGAGCTCTAGAGGGGCTACGAAGATCGTCTGGAGAAACCCCTCTCACGGGTCGCGCCTCGGTGAGGTGAGGGGATAGAGTTAAAAATGCGAACCAAAGGAGTGAGCGGAGAACTTTCATGGAGTGAGATTGGGCA
>JAYVTN010000501.1:0-2952 GCA_043788785.1 Spartobacteria bacterium
TTTGGAGCCGATGACTTTCTTTATGAGCCAATTAATCATGTGAGCGGGCGAATTATCTAAGGCTGGAGTGGCGAAGGTGCAAGCAGCCCCTCGCCAACGCCAGCGGGTTGTCCCTTATTTGCTGCCGGGTTTGGTTGCCGGGGTGCCTGCCAAATCGGGAGGCAACTGGTGGGGTTCAAAGGTTTCTACGTTAAGTTGACCCAAGGCCACGAACGGGGCTCCGAAATCGGGTAGGTTGCCGCCGCTCCGGTCCACAATGGCAGCTACAGCAACCACTTCAGCCCCGTGGTCGCGGACAATCTTGAGGGTCTCCTGCACCCGCCCCCCACGGGTTACCACGTCTTCGGCTACGATGAAGCGGTCCCCGGGGTTGATCTGGAACCCCCGGCGCAGCACGAGGTCCCCCCGATCATCTTTTTCCACGAAAATATGGGGCAGTTCCAACGCCCGCGCCACTTCATGGCCTACGATGATACCGCCGAGCGCTGGGGATATGACCCGCGTTGCCCCCATCGGGCGCAGCTTTTCTGCCAGCATCGCGCATACCTTGGCCGCAACCGGCGTGTGTTGGAGCAGGAGCGCGCATTGGAAGAATTGTCGGCTATGGAGCCCCGAGCGCAGCAGAAAATGGCCGTCCAAGAGGGCGTTGGTCTGGCGGAATAGGTCGAGGAGTTCGATGCTCATATCGGCGAAGATGGTTTAGGCCACGGCTGCGATTACTTCAATTTCCACCTGGGCCCCACGGGGCAATGCGCTCACCTGCACGGTCGAACGGGCTGGATACGGTTCAGCAAAGTATTGGGCGTAAACCGTGTTCATTGCCGTGAAATCACCCAAATCGGTCATGAAAACGGTGGTTTTGACCACATGGCCAAATTCCATCTCATTGGCAGCCAGCACCGCTTTGATGTTTTTCATGACCCGGGTGGTCTGGGCCGCCACGTCGGTGCCCACCAATTGACCGGTAGCCGGATCCAGGGGAATTTGGCCGGCGCAAAAGAGCAGAGTGCCCGAAGCGATCGCTTGGGAGTAGGGGCCTACAGCCGCAGGCGCTTGGGAGGTGGAAATGACCTTTTTCATGGGAAAGAACGCGGAGGGTAACAACGAGGGATCAGGTGTCAACGCGTGGGAGAGCGAATGGCCAAGGGCGGCACGCCCCACCCATGGTCGTCATCGGGGTGCCAGGGGATGCAGTCACGGGAGCGCCGTGTCGATGCTCAGAAAGATTTCCTGGGCGCGAATGTCCAAGGTGATCTCCCGGGAGCCGCCATGCCCATGACGCCTTTCCATTGGCCATTGCCTGTTTGTTTCATTCCCGTGCTGGCTGTTCCGGTTTGCGTCCGGATGGATAGCTCCAGAGCTAATCTCGAACTCTTGGGTCACCATGCAAGTTCAAGGTAAGCCGGTTTTTGAGCTCCCGGCCGCTGGCCTGGTCCGGTCCCATGCTCGTGCCCGGTTGCCCCCTTGGAATCTTGCATCCCACCCGAGAGGCGCCCATTCTCCAACGGTGATGCGCCGGGTCTGGTTTCTCTTTCTGGTTCTCTGCTCCCATGCCCTCGCCGGAGACTGGCCCGAATTCCTCGGCCCAACCCGCAATAACGTCTCTCGAGAAACAGGATTGGTGGAGATCCTGCCCCCGGAAGGCCTCCCCTTGGTTTGGGAACGGACCCTGGGCAGCGGTTATAGCGCCCCTTCTGTGCGTGGGGATCTCTTGGTGGTCCACCACCGGCTCGGGACGGAGGAAGTCGTGGAGGCTTTGGAGGCCGCAACCGGAACTACCCGCTGGAAGCATGCGTATACGAGCGCCTTCATTGATCCATTTGGGTACAATAACGGCCCCCGCTGTACCCCGCTTCTGACCGCTGAGCGTTGCTACACTTACGGAGCGGAGGGAGTATTGCTCGCCTTGGAGTTAACCACCGGCAAAGTGCTTTGGCGGCGGGATACCCTCACCGATTTCCAAGTCCCGGAGGCTTTTTTCGGCGTCGGTAGCACTCCCGTTCTGGAGGACGGAAGGCTCTTCGTGATCGTCGGAGGCCAGCCCAATTCCGCCGTGGTCGCTTTCGACGCGGCGACTGGCAAAACCCTGTGGGAAAACGGCGGCGAGAAGACATGGACCGGCTTGCCGATGACCGGTTGGCCTGGGGCGCGGGTTGTCACCTGGCGTCCTGACGATCCCGCGTTCCAGAAACAGGCCAGCTATTGCACGCCAGTATTGGCCACTATCCATGGACGCCGTCACCTCCTGTGCGTTACCCGCCAAGGCTTGATTTCCTTGGACCCCAAAACCGGCGCCCACCAGTTTTCCTTTTGGTTCCGCTCCACCCAGGATTCCTCGGTCAATGCGATGACGCCGGTGGTTTATGAGGATCAGGTTTTCCTGTCATCGGCGTACTATAAGACCGGATCGGTTCTCTTACGGGTGGGAGCGGATGGCCGATCCGTTGAGGAAATCTGGCGCGGCTTGGCGTTGGAAATGCATTGGGCCCGGCCGGTCTTGGAGAAGGGTTGCCTTTTCGGCTTCAGCGGCCGCAACGAGCCAGACGCCCGGTTCCGGTGTGTGAAATGGGCCGATGGCCGACTCGCATGGGATCGGCCCGAAGGTTGGCCCAACGGGGGTCATGCCAAAGTTGCTGAGGGCGAGCCGGCTCCGAAGGTTTTCGGACGAGGCTCCGCGATTTTGGCTGATGGCCGCCTCTGGGCGCTCGGCGAAGCAGGCCTTTTGGGGATGTTCAAACCCGACCCGGCGCAGCTTCAGGAACTAGGCCGTTGGCAGGTGCCGGGGCTCCATTATCCGTGCTGGGCGGGACCGGTCTTAGCCAACAAACGCCTCTACTTGCGATCCGAAGATCGCGTGGTGTGCTACGACCTGGCGCGTCCTGTGGCGGCTCCCTTGTAAGCGCGGTCGTCCCCGGCTCCACCTCAAAACTGACGAAAGCGCCGAGCGAGGAC
>JAYVTN010000502.1:0-1686 GCA_043788785.1 Spartobacteria bacterium
TCCCTGAAGTGTGAGCCCGCTCTTCCGCCAGCGCTTATTCGCAGTGCTCTGGGCAGCCGTGCTCTTTGTGGGCTGCCTGGCCCTCTACCAGCGCCATAACTCATTCCCGTACTACTATCACCCGGATGAACCGGGGAAGGTGGAGCAGATCCGCACCGGCGTCTGGAATTTCAACCACCCGATGCTCCTCCTAAGTGCGACGCGGGCCTGGGTGAGCGTGCGAGGAGGCAATCTTTCCGATCAAGCCATCGTGGAAAGCGGTCGGCAGGTCTCGGCCGTGTTCACCGCGCTGACCGTGGTGGCCCTCTCGGGATTGGCCTATCTATGGCGGGGTTGGTCGGCAGCTTTGATCGCGGGGGTGGTCTTGGGCGTGCACCACCAGTTTTACGAGCTGGCTCACTACATGAAAGAGGACTCCGCCCTGCTCCTGGGCGTGGCTTTGACCGTCCTGGTCTCCGCCCTCTATTGGCAGAAGCCCTCCAGAAAGTGGGCTGCCCTTCTGGGGATCGCCTGTGGACTGGCCATTTCCGGCAAATACATCGGGGTCGTGACTTTGGCATTGGCTCTCCCGGTGCTTTGGAGACAGCACCCGGAGGGCGGGCGCTGGCAGGTCCTGGGCTTTTTTACCGGAGCCGTGCTACTGACGTGCGCTCTGGTGAACCTGCCCTTGTTGGTGAATCTCACCACATTCGAGTCCAGTTTGAGCCGGGAAATGGATTTCGTCGTCCAGGGTCAACGGGGGATGACCCGCAGTGTGCCCCATTCGGAGTACTGGAGCGTGTTTCTCGATAACTCAACGCCTGCAATCTGGCTGCTGCTCCTGGTCTACCTGGCAGCTCGCTGGAACAAGCGCGACTTGGCCCTTCCAGAAGCCTTGATGCTCATTTTCCCGTTTGCCTATACGATTGCCCTCTCCTTCTCGCCCAAATCCAACGACCGCTATTTTTTCCCGGCCACGGCCTTGATCACAACAATGGCGGTTCTTGGGATCGAGGATACCGCCTGGCTTCTTTACGGAAAAGTCAGTCGGCGAGCCGTGACGATGATTGCCGCCCTGGTTCTCATCGGGCTGCAGCTGGCGGGGTGGGGGCCCAAACGGGAAGGCCTGTTGCAATATGACGCGGCCTACCAGAACGACGATCTCCAAGAACTCATCGCTTGGATCAATGCGGAGCTGCCGGCTTCGGCCATTATCGCAAGAGATAACCGGGTGGGATTACCCGATCCGAAGCGAAAGAAGAACGCATCACGGATGGGCGTGATTCCGCAACAGGTTTTGGCCTCCAAGTACGTTGCCGACCTGGGCACCGTGGACGAGTTGCGCGCCAAGGGGGTCACCTATGTGATTGTCTCCCGCTCCGATTATGGACGGTTTTTCCTCCAAAACCTGCGTCCCCAGAAAGCGGAGGCTGCGAGTTTTGCGCAACGCAAGTCGTTCTACGAAGATCTTTTCCGCCGAGGGGAGTTAAAGTGGGAGCGGGAGCGCGGCACGGTGATTTACCTGCATCCGGGGCTACAGGTCTATCGGATCCAGGAGGATCCGTAGCCGTGGCATGGGCTTCCAGCCCATGCTATCGGCGGAAACCACCATGGGCTGGAAGCCCATGCTAGTGCGAGTGTACATACATGAAATCAACAGGTGAAAGTCCAAGTCATCCCGAGACGAGAACCGGGAGAGCAGCCGAA
>JAYVTN010000503.1:0-2801 GCA_043788785.1 Spartobacteria bacterium
CACGAGGCGCACGGTCACGAGGCGCACGGTCACGAGGCGCACGGTCACGAGGCACACGGTCACGAGGCACACGGTCACGAGGCACACACCCACGAGGCACACACCCACGAGGCGCACAGCCACGAGGCGCACAGCCACGAGCATTCCCATGGCCCTTGCTGTGATCATTCCCATGCCCACACCCATGCGAAGGCAGAACCCGAGCACTCCCATGCCCACGCTCATGGTTTGAATCATCGCCAAATCCGCGACCTGATCCAGGCCAGCGACTTGTCCCCTTTCGTCAAAGAGCATGCGTTGGGAATTTTCAATCGAATCGCGGTGGCCGAAGGCCGGATCCATGGCCAGCCTCCCGAAGAGGTCGCCTTCCACGAAGTGGGGGCTCTGGATTCAATCGCGGACATCGTTTGCGCTTGTGTCGGCATCGAATCACTCGGGGTCCAAAAGGTTTACGTCTCCGCGCTTCATGACGGACACGGCACCATCAATTGCGCCCATGGAATCTTTCCTGTGCCTGCTCCAGCCACCTTGGAAATCCTCAAGGGCATCCCCGTGGCCCAGATCGATGAAGCTCACGAACTCATCACCCCCACTGGAGCGGCCATCGCTGCCGAATTCGCTGCCTCCTTCGGCCTGATGCCACGGATGCAGATTGAGTCCATCGGTTACGGATTAGGTTCCCGCGAGTTGGCATCCCGCCCCAACGTCCTGCGGGCCGTGCTTGGAACTCTGAGCGAGGAATAAAGCCGTGTCCGGCGAATACCTCAGGGATTCGGTCACGCGCATGGAAACCAATCTGGATGATCTTTCCCCCGAGATCACAGGGGCGGTAATGGAAATGCTTTTCGCTGCCGGGGCCCTGGATGTGTGGTTTGCGCCTATCCAGATGAAAAAGAACAGGCCGGGAGTTCAGATCTCGGTGCTCTGTGAGAACCCGCACGTGGACGCGATGGCTGACATCCTTTTTCGGGAGACCAGCGCGTTTGGGCTCCGGGTAGAGCCGGTTCTCAGACTCAAACTCGAACGCCGTTTCGAGGACGTACAAACCCAATTTGGCACGGTCCGCCTCAAACTGGGACTCAAGGGGGATCAGGTTCTCCAAGTGGCTCCCGAATTCGAGTCGTGCCGGGCTGTAAGCCAAGCCGCCGGGGTTCCGTTGCGCACTGTCTACGCAGCCGCGATGAATGCGGCCCGACCGCGGGAAATCTAACTCGCGATAAGGGATCTTTCCTAACCCGGAGGGTTTACAGAACTTAGCCCCGTTCCTGACCCGGGGGGAATCGCGCGGTTTCTTGGCGCCGCCCGGAGGGTGCGGGGGAAGCCGCCTTCCAAAAACTATCCTCAGATTGCGCTGGAGCCTTGCACCGTGCGGACTTGCACATCGCCAACGACCAATCCCAAGGCGCTTTCGGCGACGCGCAGAAAGCCTTCGGTGGCATCTGTCATGGCCACGCTGAGTCGGCCTAAACGTGCCTTGGGCGCGGCCAACTTCTCGCGCTTGAGCAACTCTTTAACCGACAACGCGCAATTGGCCGCAGAATCCACCAACGCGATCTCCACTCCCACGTATTTCTTCAACGCCTGCCGGAGCAGAGGGTAATGGGTGCAACCTAGAACCAGGGTGTCGATCCGCTTGGCGACCAATCGCTCAAGGTAACGCTGGATGACGCTGTCGGAGATGGGATCCTCGAGCCAACCCTCCTCGATGAGGGGCACCAGCAACGGACACGCCTGGCTGAAGACTTCAATCCCCGGGTCGATCTCATGGATGGCCCGTTCATAAGCGCGGCTATTGACAGTGGCTTTGGTTCCAATGACGCCCACCCGCCCTGAACGCGTGGCTTTGACCGCCGCCTGGGCACCGGGAACAATCACGCCGACCACCGGTACGCGCAGGGTTTCTTGCAGCCTGGGCACCGCCAATGCCGACGCCGTGTTACAAGCAACAACGATGATCTTGGCTTGCTCGGCTAGTAGCAACCCGCTGATCTCCATGCTGTAACGCTCGATGGTTGCAGCACTCTTTCCGCCGTAGGGTACCCGGGCGGTGTCTCCGATGTAAAAAATATCTTCGGCCGGCAACAGGTCCCGCAAGGCCGCAGCTACGGTGAGCCCACCGATGCCGGAATCAAATACGCCTATGGGTCTGCCCCCTTTTGCCGAAAGTGCCACCCCTTTGTCCGGTCGCACAGGCGCGCGGAGTAAGCCCGCTCCGTCAGGTTTAAGCCGTGCCCGGACCACTTCTATTGGGTGGTTGGAATCACCACGTTGGGCTCGGTACGAAGCTCCATTGGAGTCGGAGCCCGTACCATGTCCATCTTCGGAGTTACCGCACGCCGGTAGCTCTGCACGGCTTGGACAATGGAAGTGGCCATCTGCTGCCGGTACTCCGGCGTGGCAATCAGTTTGGCATCGAAATTATTGCTCAGGAACCCACCTTCAATAAGCACTCCCGGTATGATGATGTCCCGGATGACAACAAACCGCGCCCGCTTGATTCCCCGGTCGTACATGTGGGATTTTACCACCAAGGCCGCGTGTGTGGCGGTGGCCAACGCCATGTTTTCGGGATCCGTGACATTCCCTGGACACGGGTCCAAATCGCCAATCCGCGGGCCGTCGGCCATCATCGAGGGCACCCCGCGTGGGGCTAAGGTATAGGTCTCCAGGCCGGTTCCATTACCGCCCGAATTGAAATGCACACTGATGAAGAGCGCATTGTCGTATTTGTTGGCGATCCGGGTGCGTTCCTCCAAAGGCACAAATACGTCGCTGCTACGGGTCAAGATGACCTTGTAACC
>JAYVTN010000504.1:0-4542 GCA_043788785.1 Spartobacteria bacterium
TGAGCCGGGCTTCCTCGGCGGGACTCCAGGTGGTCAATTCCGGGTCATCCTTGAAGGCGTTATGCACAATGCGCCGTTCATATGCGTTCATGGGCTCGAGTTGATAAGAACGCCCAGTCTTGCGAACGCCCTCCCCGATCTGACGGACCCGGCCCGCCAACGAATCGTCCTTCATCTCCCGCCAATGCTCGATATCCACTTGGACCCGATGTGCTTCCTTGTCCCGCGCCTGCAGGATCCGGTTGAGCAACAATTGGATGTCGTCGAGCAACTCCCCGTTGCGGCCGATCAGGCGCTCCTTCTCCGCAGTATACACCTGCAAGGTCAGCCCGTGCTCGTGCTCGAATTCCTTGACCTCGCATACGAAGCCCAAAAGCCCAAGCATCGTATCAAGGATCTCCTTTGGATTCGCACTGGTGGTCATAATGGATAGGGGCTCAGTAATTCTTCCTCTTGGTCGACGGTGCCGCCGGTTTGATAAGAACCGGTGCGGCTTGGTTCCGGGTGGCTAACAACTGCACAATGGAGAAAATATTCTGCACCGTCCAGTAGAGCGCGAGCGCGGAGGCGAAGTTGTAGCAGAAATAGACGAAGATCAAAGGCATGAACATGAACATGCGCTGCTGGGCGGGATCGCCCGACTTGGGCTGGATGGTCATCTGCACGAGCATGGTGACGGCCATGCACAGCGGCAACACGTTGATGGGAAAGTCCATCAAGTGGCCCACCGTATCGGGCTGCGAGAGGTCGTGCACCCACAAGAACTGGCTGTTGCGCAGCTCCACGGCCTTGCCCAGCATGCTGTAGAAGCCGAAGAAGATGGGAATCTGGATGAGCATGGGAAAACAGCCGCTCAAAGGATTGATTTTGTACTCCTTGTAGAGCTTCATGAGCTCCGTATTCATCCGCGTGGGATCGTCCTTATACTTGGCTTTCAGCTCGGTCATTAACGGCTGGAGAGCCTGCATCTTCTTCATCGAACTGGTGGCCTTGTTCTGGAGCGGCCAGAGCAGGGTTTTGATCCCCAAGGTGAGCACCACAATGGCCCAGGCGTAATTGCCCAGCCATGCGCGCAAGGTATTCATCGAATTCAGCAGCGTCTTGCTGACGATGGAAAACATCCCGAAATTCATCATCTCGTCCACATTGTGTCCAACCGCCGACAGGGTCCGGTATTCCCGGGGCCCGGTGAACACTTCGAACGCCTGGGAGAGCGATTGCCCGGGCTGCAGCGTGGCTCCTGGCATTCCAATAGCCCCATCCACGGCAAAGCGCTCTAGCTTGCCTTTGCCGTCAAGAGAACGCCCGGCGGCTACCCATGTCGGATCCTCAACGACGAACCGCTTGGCCCAAACCTGTGAGCCGTAGTGCTTGGCTTGCTCATCACTGTTCGCCCGATCGTCGATCTCGGGAATCGTCAGGGAAGTGAAATACTGGTCGGTGACCCCGGCCCACCGCACCTTTCCCTCGGCTTCGGAATAGACCGGACTGGCGGGGCGCCGTGAAAACCAGCTGCCGCCACTAAACCACTGGCTGTCGATTAGTTTATTGGTGCCTTCACGGAAGAAATCGAACCCCGTGTAGATGGGCATATCGCGCTGATGAATCGGCGCGGCCGCCCCGGTATGGACGAAATAGACGGGGATCTGAACCGGTTGCGCGCTGTTGTTGGTGAAGGTCAACTCCATACGGACCAGGTACTCCTGGCGGAGCGCTGCGTCCTTATTGGCTGGATCGATTTTGGGTAGCAGGAAGCGCTTTTTGGTCTGGATCTGGCGCGAATCGGTGCGCTCAAAGAGGACTTCCCCCGCCGTGGGGTTCACCTTCATCTCATAGGGCACAGCCATGCCTTCCCCTGCAATTTCACTGACAGTCCCGATAGGAATCTTCCCGAACTCGTTGAGAACCACCTTGCGGTCACCTTCGGAGTTGTGTGTGAGCAACTTGGCCTGGGCTATACCGCCGCCCATATTGCTAAAAGCGTACTCCACGGATTTGCTCGCCAGTTTCTCTACCTTGATACCTTCAGGCGGAGATGACGGGGCAGGTGCGGCCGTGGATGGCGGGATCGTCGTCGTGACGCCCCCCACCGCAGGAGCGTTTGGGGCACCGGGAAGCGCAGCCTCCGCCGCGACAGGCGCCTGCCCCGGGCCTACGGGAGCTGCGGGAGCCAAGAGCGCGGCTTCACGCTGGGCCTGCACGGCCTTTTGATACTCGTGCTGGTAGTAAAACTGCCAGCCCACCAAGCCCGCTGCACAAACAACAATTCCGAGAATGCCTTTCTTATCCATACAACTAGATCTGCTTTTTCATTTCGAGCACCCACACCCGCCTTTAACGGGCGGAGGCACCGGATCAACTCCGCTACCGCCCCATGGATGACACCGTGCAAGGCGCTTGATTCCAAGCCACCCGCCCCGCCACACCCCATGGATGTCAACGGCTTCGAGAAAATACTGTGAACATGTCGGCTCATACCGACAACCGGCGCCCGGCCCGGCTATGACCGAAAGCATGGGTGAAATCACCATCTGATAGCTGCGGATCAACATGCAAATGACTCGCTTCACGGCTCACTCAACACCACACCCGCCCGAAGCGCCAGGGCCCGCCACTCTTCGCGGATCTCTACAAAACTTGCTTGGGTTGCCCGTTGCCTCGCTATGAGCACCACCCATGGCGCCCCATGGATCCTGCCGCGGTCCGCCCTCAGGATCTCCCTTAAGCGACGACGCACCCGGTTGCGGTCCACCGCTCCGCCGACCCGGCGCGAGGTAATAATTCCCAATTGCGCCTGCGCCCCCGGGGATTGAACGAGAACACTCAACACCATAAATTTTCCGTGAAATGAAACTCCACGGTGTTTGACTGCCCCGAATTGGCCCGAGGTTTTGAGCCTGAGCGAACGCGGGAAGCGCAACCGAGGCCGACGAACAGCCGGTGGAGCACCTGCGTCTCCCATAGGGCGCCCGTGGCTTGGGTCAGATCCTGGCGAAGCGCTCAGGCCTGGGTGTGGCGAGCGTAATGGATCTCCACGCCCTTGGGCAGCAACCGCTTACGGCCCCGTGCCCGGCGGCGCGAGAGAATCGCACGGCCACTCTTGGTCTGCATCCGCTTACGGAAGCCAAATTGGGCTTTGCGGGTGCGTTTGGAAGGCTGATAGGTGCGTTTCATAGGCCGTGGGTGTTGATTGGTTTTTCGGGAAAAAAGAGGCGCAACTCTAGCCGGGTGTCCCCGGGTGTCAACATGTCGCTTTCACCTATTTTCTCTGCGGAACCTCCCGAAGAGGAGCGACTTTACACCACCCCCTGCTAAATCAAGCCATGGATTTTGATGTGGCAATCATTGGGGCGGGGCCCGCGGGGAGCACCTGCGCCGCCCTTTGCGCCCAAGGCGGCCTTCGGACCCTCTTGCTCGAACGCACCATGTTCCCGCGGGAAAAAGTCTGCGGCGATTGCATCAACCCGAACATCTGGCCCATTTTGGAACGCCTTGGGCTGTCCCGGAAGATCCTCAGCCTGCCCCATACCGTATTGGAAGAGGTCGAGTTCATCGGCCTGAATGGCGCGCCGATCCGGATCCCGCTTCCCCAATCCGCCTATCCGGAGATTGCAATTAAACGCAGCGCCTTGGATCAAGCTCTCCTGGATCGGGCCCGAGAGCTCGGGGCACACGTTGTCCAAGGCCAGAGTCTGGTCCGACTCGACCCGGGGTGGGCCATCCACACCTCGGCGGGCCAATACCGGAGCCGGATCCTGGTTGCGGCTGATGGACGCAATTCCACCGTAGCCCGCCTCCAAGGACTCCTACCGCCTTCTGCCAAGGACCGGGTCGCTATCCAGACCCATGTGACGGATCCCGCCGGCTTTGGCCCCAAGGTCCGGCTCCAGTTCCGCCCAGAAGGCTACTGCGGCGTAGCGCCTGTGGGCGATGGCCATCTCAATGTCTGCCTAGTCTCGCGGCCGGCAAACCTCGCAGCCCTCAAGCGTTGGAGCGAAACCACTTTCCGGATTGATCCAGCCCATGCATGGCGTTCGATCACCCCCCTCCAACGGGCGCCCGTCTTCCCTAGGCACGGCAATCTATTGTTGGTGGGCGATTCCGCCCGTGTCGTGGAGCCTTTCACTGGAGAAGGGATCTATTATGCCTTCCGCTCCGGCCAACTGGCCGCCGAACACCTGCTGGCCAACGATCTTGAGGGCTATCCCGCAGCCCACGCAGCTCTCTACCGGGGCCGGCTTTGGGTCAACCAATTGGCCAAGTTTGCCGTCCTGAACCCGCGCGCGGCGACCGCTTTCCTCAAAATAGCCCGACCCTTCCCGACCCTCCTACGCGGCCTGACTGCAAAGGTCACCGCTCACTGATCCACCTCTCTCCCAGCTGCGCCCTTGCGCCAGCATCCGGGAGGGAGCACCTCGGGAGGTGCGGGGCGTCGGCTCGTAGCCGCGTCGCTGGAGCTAAGAGAGCCAACGACAAACGCGATATCTGCACCAAGCGTCGAACCCGGAGGGTTGCCGGAAATTAGCCCCGGGTTAGCAACCC
>JAYVTN010000505.1:0-7977 GCA_043788785.1 Spartobacteria bacterium
CAGGTGATATGGGTTCCGATCTCACAAACATCCGGTGGGTCGAGGTGACGGATCCTCTGGGCGGAAAGGAACGGGTTGAATACGATCAGGGAGACAATAACCATGTGCCTGATCATGATCCCGCTTTTACTGCTGGGCCCTTGGAATTGCCCTGTGGACTCAAGGTGCAAAACGAACTGCTGAATACTCGGAACACGTTTTACTGGGACAAAAAAGCAATGATGGATGGGCCTGGAGACCAAACCAAAGCTCACATCTATCATTGGCTGCACAACACCGCGACTCAGCAGATTACGGATGTTCTTGAGAGCGAGAAGGCACCGCTTGAGAGCCGTGTTTGGTACAATTATGCCGGTCAGATTAGGCCCTACTTTGAAGTAGGTAATAGCTCTCAGGTCACAATGGCAGGTCGAATTATGGACGCGGCTGGGACAATTCAATTGGCTCAATTCGCCTATAACAACCAAGGGAACGTCACTCAATCAATCGACCCTCTCGGGCGCACGCACGTAAATACCTACTCATCCGACGGTGTCGATCTATTGACCACGCGCAATGTCACGGGAGGTATCAGTGAACTTGTTCAATCGTTTACATACACGGACGGCCTGCACCCGGCGAGTATCCATCGCCCGCTGTCGGCCACCGATGCGGCCGGTCAGGTCACGATATTCACATACAACGCCGGTGGTCAGTTGCTGACAGAAACCGTTGTGAGGAACGGGCAAAACGAAACTACGTCGTTAAACTACAACGCAACCGGATATTTGCTTTCGGTTTCCGGGCCGATTGCGGGGTCTGGTGGCTCGCTGGCCTACGACGGATTCGGACGCGTACGCACGACAACGGATTCGGAGGGATACGCCGTCACAAAGGATTATGACGCAATCGATCGTCTTACAAAGGTGACCTTCCCGGACGCTACTTACGTCCAAAACAATTACAATAAACTCGATTGCGAGTGGCAACGTGATCGCCTGGGCAGATGGAGCTACACGTTCCATGACGCGCTTCGTCGCGTGGCGTTGACGCAGGACCCTGCGGGCCGGAGGGTCAAATACACATGGTGTATGTGCGGAGCGTTGGATAAAATCACCGATGGGGAGAATCACATGACGGGATTCAGCTATGACCTTGAGCACCGTGTTATTCAGAAGACGTTTGCCGATAACACTGCCACTCAGTTCACGTACGACCCGTATCGGAATCTACCGGCCACAGTGCTCGATGCGAAGGGACAGAAGGCGAATTATCCGTTCTATTCGGACGACAAGTTCAAACAGTATGTATGGCTCTTTAAGTGGTCGGACACTAATTTCTGCCGTAGGTGGAACCGCCACAGTCCCATATCCGGGGGCAGCCCCGATCTATACAGCTTCTGGCGGTTATACAAATTTTGGAGCCTCGGGCTTTATAGGAACAGGATGGCAATGGACTTGGTGAAAGTACTTGAAGTCCTCGTAGCGGTTCCGGCGGGTGCTGTAACGTCCGCTCTGCTTGTGTTCGGTATCCGAGCGAACTGGCGTCGCGACCGGCTGCTATCGGTTATGTATCATCAAAGGCCGGATTTGTGGGTTAAATGCGGCAAGCCAACGGGTTGGATGTGGTCTCCCCCCGGAACTGTGGGCGGCCCATGGAAGATGTTTTGGCCCGGGTGGCGAGAGTATGTGACCGTGCCAATTTGGGTAAGAGACGCTCCTGAAATATTAGAGGCGTTTCAAGCGTGGCAACAGGATGCGCGGGTGGTTGCTTTTAGACTTTTGCCGGTTTCATGTCTCCTTTGGACGTTGTTTGGTCTCCTGCAACACGTTGCACCCTGAAATGAGGCAACCGACGGGCTGCGAAATTGCACCGGTTTAGGAAATGGACCAGAAACAAGCTTCTCGTTACTCAGGGCCGACACGGAGTGGCGGTCGCCTTTCACTTTCTATCGGACATCCCAACCCGCATCCAGTGTTCGTCCTTGTCCACCTCGGCGGGTGCGAATCACCCCACGCTTGGTGTGCTTGGTGTTCTTGGTGTGAGAATTCTCCCGCCCCCACCCCGACCGCCAACCAAAACAGGCTTGGGCTCGCGCTACTATCTGTGCTCCTCTGTGAAATCTGAGGTTAAAAATCTCGGAAATCTCACACCAAGAACACCAAACTCACCAAGGCTGATTCCAAAAACGTGGCACCGCTGCGTACTTGGCGTGAAACCCAGCGCTCGCCGGAAGGTCTATTTGTCAGGGAAGGTGCGGGATGGCTTCGTGAATTCGCCCGTTGATGTTCCTCGCGGACTGGCGTTGACTGTCGGCAGTGCAAGACGGACCCGGACAGCAAGACCTCGATGAGAGTACTTTGGAGTCAATCGCCAAAGCCCGCGCAATCCGGGCGGCCTTCGCCTTTGTAGTGGCTTACACGGTTTACATCGGATTTTTGGGGGTGACTTGGGAGTGGCTCCCGCTCCGCGTGGCCAGTCACTTCGACCTCGCAGGACGTCCCAACGGCTGGATGGATCGGGCTCAGTATGGGTTCTATATCGCTGGGACGCCTTGCGTTTTGGCAATCCTCTTCTGTGCGACAGCCCTCCTCACGCGTCGCTTGCCGGCTTGCTGTACTGGCCTGCCATACCGCGAGTATTGGATGGTCCCGGAACGGCAGGGCCTTGCGACCTCCATTCTCACTGAACGGATGGGATGGCTTGCCTCCCTGAACGTTGGTTTTTTCGCCGGCTTACACGGATTGATTATTTTTGCCAACCGCGTCGAGCCCCCGCATTTGGCGGGCGGTCTTCTGATGGCTTTGATTGTGATCTTTTTAGGAGCCGTCGGTTTTTGGGCAGTCGCGCTTTACCGCCGCTTGGCCCCGGGCCAAGGGCCGAACCCGGGTTGCAGCGGGTCCAGCCACCTCCTCCAAATATCCGGGGACAGGGCTAGGGCCCCCGGCCACAGGAAACCTTTTCAGTAGAGGCGGATCTCGGTGACTGCGATCCGGCCCCCAAAGCAAACGTCCACGTCAGCTCCCGGGAGCCGATCCCGACTCTGATAAACGCCATCGTAAAAGTGTCCCACGCCTTCCTCGTGCCGGTAGCTCAGCGGCAAGGGATTGGGATCAAGGGGGCAGAACACAACATCCGGGTCCGGATCACTGCTCGCCAGATGGGGCAGGTTCACATTGTAAAAGAGGCCAGGACTGGTGGGCAGCGCCAACAACTCGCTCAAGACTCGCGTGATCCAACGGGTAGCCCGGGGCCAGTCGAAATCCATCCCCTCCTTGTGATAGTGGGAGAGCGCTATCCCCGGCCAGCCATGAAGCACGGCTTCCCGAACGGCTGCCACCGTGCCCGAATAATGGACATCAGCCCCGAGATTACCTCCGTGGTTGATTCCGCTAAGCACCCATTCGGCATCGGGAACCAGTTTGAGCAGGCCAAGCCGGGAACAGTCCGCCGGCGTTCCGTGGACCGCAAAACGATCCTTTCCCCGGGCCTCGATCTGGACAGCGCGTTCCCAAGAAATGGTATGACTCACCCCGGATTGAGCTCCCGCAGGCGCCACAATCACCGGCGTCCCCAGGGTTTTTGCAGCGTTGAACAGTGCTTGGAGACCGGGCGCATCAATCCCATCGTCGTTGCTGAGGAGAAACTTCATGCGCCGAAGCGAGGATGCAAAACCGTGTCCATTGAATCAACATACGACTCACCCCGGGCCCCGGCAAGCCAAGCACCGGGCGCAACCAACATCCGGGCCGTCAATTCCGGCGCGGATGAACCCAAACTCGACAAACCCGGCTCACGCAGAGGGAAGCAGCAGCCATTTTCCCGAGTGGGTGCCCCGGTCATCGGTTCGCGGTCCGCTCCGCTGTTTAGGTTCAGGAGAAGAAGCATGGGACGGGCGGGAGATCTGGGGATCCTCGTCCTCCACAACGATGCCCGCCGCCTGCAGGCGCTCGCTTGACACTCCCAGCTCCTGTGCTCCTGGACTTGGACCCAATCCGCCCCAGGCCCAATAAAGGAGCGCGGAATTCACCGTGGGCGCGTGAACGTGCCCCGCTCCGACATGGGTCGGCTAATCGTTGTGCTTCTTCTTATCCTTACGCGCTGGGTTGACCTTTAGATCGCCGCTGCTGGTGTAATACCGCCGATCGACGGCCTGGCTACCACCGCTGCTTACTCTCCGGTCTCCGCTGCTGGTATAATACCGGGGGTCCGCGGTACCCCCACTCCTTACCCGACGGTCCCCGCTGCTGGTGTAATACCGCGGGTCAGGGGTCCTGCTGCTTACCCTGCGATCCCCGCTTGCCGTATAGTAACGCTGGTCAATCGACCGCGAACTCCGGTTCCGGTCGCTGTAATATCGGTCCCCCCGGTAATACCCGTAGCGGTCATCCCCGTAAACGTAGCGGCCGTCCCCATACGTCCGGTAGCGGTCAGTTCGGTAGGTCCTATACCCGCTGTCATAGTAACCACCTCCATAGTATCCCCCGTCGTAGGAGCCGCCGTCAGAGTAGCCGCCGTCAGAGTACACCACCGCCGCGGGACGATACCTCGTGTAAGACGGTCGGCTGTCGACCCTCCGAGTTTCACAACCGGTCAGAAACAATCCGCCCGTGAGTGCCGCCAGCGTAAAAAGGATTTTCATAATGCTAGTCCTGTTTCATTAACCAATGAGGTGCGATTGTCTCCAAAAAACAATTCGTTTGTCTGCACGATCCGGCCGTATCCCAATTGGGCCCGATGGATGCGCCGCCCACTCCTTCATTACCACGGGACTACAGTGACCGGGTCGGAATGCCCCGTCCCCCAGAGGCGATGAAAGGGGCTGCCCGCGATTTCCCTGTACCCAGGGATATGCGTGCACCTGAGGCCTTGCAGCCCTACACCCGCCGGGAGCCTGAACCAAGTCTCGAAAGCCATCCGGAACTGGGCGTGTAAGCGACCCACGGATCCCGCTATGGCATAGGCCGGTGGTAGATGGGGATTGACCACAGATTTCGGCAGATTTGCACAGATGCCTTAGGCTTTGGCTCGCCTCTTTTATCTGTGTTCCTCTGTGAAATCTGTGATTAAAACTCTCTGCGGCGGAAACCCCTCGACGACTGTCTGGAATTTCTGCGCTTGCTACTCCCCATGCGTCTAGCATCAGACGAACCGGCCGACCGAACTGCCAGAGAGGGAACGGGGCCAGGTTTGGGGATCACCACAGATTCAGAGATTTTCCACAGATGCCTCAGGCTTGGGCTCGCTCTTCTATCTGTGTTCTTCTGTGAAATCTGTGGTTAAAAAATCTCTGGCGGCGGCACCATCCAAATAGGGACGGAGCGCTTCTTCAATGGTTTGGTGGCCAGCGGCGGTGGGAAGACCTTATCGCCAACCGCGTAGGTGAGCGGGCCCACATCGACTATTTGCGTTTGGGAGTCGTGACTGGTTTGCAGGTAGCCCTGGACTGCTTCAATCACTTCCCCGTGGGCTTTTCCCGAGACCGTATCATAACGATCAGCCGTGTGGTCTGCTGGGTTCGCCCCCGCAGCTTGGTGAGCGCGCCAATGACAAATTCCGCTTTGTGGGCGGGCCCACCCCCGTCCGGTCGTCGCCTCGCAGGCAGGGGCTCTCAGAGGCGGGGGGGACGCGGCTGTCAAAGCCAAGGGCCGAATCGCGATGGTCAAGGCGCTCCGGTACCGGTTGCGGTACGGGAGCCAAGGAGCTGTGCCCGGAAGTCAAAAGTATGGGGAGGAGTTCTTTGGCAAAAACCGAAGGCGGTTCGGGCCTCCGCGCAAAACCGGGGCCCGGCCGATGCACGGGATCGATGCCGGGGTTCCGTTGGCGGCGCGGGTTTATACGCCCATTCCACGTTTCAGAGCCGAAGGGAAGGTATGAAGAATCAAATCCTGAAACCCATTTCCGTGATGTCCCTCGGTCTTCTGGTCGCCGTGGGTTTAACCGCGTGCGAAACGCCCGGACAAACCGCATTGCTTGGGGCCGGGGTAGGCGCCGCACTCGGCGCCAATAGGCACGGGGGCGCCGTCCGAGGGGCTGCCATCGGAGCCGGTGCGGGCTACCTCGCCGGACGGGTGATCGAGGGTGAACGCCGGAGGTCCTACGAGCAAGGGCTCGCGGATCGCGACGGCTACTATTACGATGATGCACGCTCCTACCGCAGCGGGCGGTATTACGATGATGGCGGCCGGGTTATTGTGCGTGAACGCCACTATTACACGGCCCCCAGCTACCGCACCGTGACCGTGTACTGAAGACGGAACGGCCGAGGCCATCCTGCCACTGGCACGACAGCGTTACCCATCCCGTGAGGGTTGGAGGCGAGCAGGCTGCTTCCCCCGTATAGGTCCGAGAACTTGCACTCACGGAGGCTTGGCTGCCTTCGTGCGTACGACCCTGAATTCTTGAACGTAAGTAGATGGCCCGAACCCTCTCAATGACCCTCAATGACCCTCAATGAGCGCCTCGGTCTATGGCCTCAAAGCGCCGCCTCGGCACCGCTGGAACGCCCTGCGAAATGGAGCATTCCCAGTATTTCGCCGCGAAGCTTGAGAAAGTCCGGGCTACTGCGATCACGCGGGCGCTCGACATCCACCCGGATGACTCGCTCGATGCGGCCAGGAGGCGGCGTCATGATCACGATGGAGTCACTCATGTAAATAGCTTCATCGATATCGTGCGTGACCAAGAGCATCGTCGCACTCCGCGCCCGCCACAGACGCAGCACCTCGTCCTGCATGCGCATCCGGGTAAAGGCGTCCAATGCGCCAAGGGGTTCATCAAGCAGAAGCACCTTGGGATGGTTGATGAGGGCACGCGCAAGGGCCACGCGCTGGGCCATACCGCCTGAAAGATGATGGGGATAGGCTTCCGCAAATCCCTTCAGTCCTACCAAACCAATAAACTCGTCCACCTCCAGGTATTTTTCTTTAAGCACGCCACGCGCAATCAACCCGGCCTGGACGTTGCCCCGGACCGTAAGCCACGGAAACAGATTAGGATCCTGAAAGACCAACCCGCGGCTCGCGCTCGGTCCTTCAATCAATTCCGAGCCCACATAGAGCTCTCCACTGTCGGGAATCTCCAAGCCGGCAATCAGCCGCAGCAACGTGGATTTCCCGCATCCGCTTGGGCCCACCAAACTGATAAGTTCACCCGCCTTCACGGATAGCGAAACAGTATCCAGCGCCCGAAACCGTGATTTGTCCCTCGCAACAAATCCTTTGGTGACTTCGTGGACGCGCAGCGGGGAGCCTTCTGCCGTGTCCAACTGGGAGGGAGCCTCTACCACTTGATCATTCCTTTCTGCCAGACCAGCACCCGATCCCGGACTCTGAAGAGCACAGTCATAATCGTGGAGAAAAATGCGGACATGATCACCAAGGCGGCATAGAGCTTGCCGTATTCGGCCCAGCCTTGCGCCCAGGTCAAGTACCAGCCCAGCCCCGATTTCACCCCCACGGTTTCTGCGACGACGAGGGTTAGGAATGAGGCGCCTAAGCCCATGAACAAGCCGATGAAGATGTTGGGCATCGCTGCCGGGATGGCGACCCGGAAGATGAGATAGGCACGACCAGCCCCGAGCGTGCGTGCGACATCCAAATAGGACGTGCGGGTGTTGGAAATCCCCGAAGCCGTCAGCATGGTGACAGGGAACCATACGGCCAGCGCGATCAGAGAAATCGCAGCGAAAGTGGCCGAGGGCGACAGGATCATAGCGAGTGCAATCCACGCTGTCGCCGGGATTGGCCCGACGACCTTCAAAACAGGCATTCCCCAGTACCGGGCCGTTGAAAACCAACCGATACATACGCCCGAAACAAGGCCCGCCAGCACGCCCAGTGCGTAGCCCCCGAGCAAGAGCACAAGCGAATGCCAGGTGCTATCGAAGAGCAGGCTGCGGTCACTGATCATACTCTGCAAAACCGCCGCTGGGCTCGGTATATAGGGCAATGGCAGTAGCCGGGTCCCCGAGGTAAGCAGCTCCCAGACGCACAGAAA
>JAYVTN010000506.1:0-5410 GCA_043788785.1 Spartobacteria bacterium
ATATCCCCCTTTAGTCTGAGCCCCCAGGTCAACGCCCAATTGGTGAGCGTCATCTCCGCCCCCTCTCCCTCCATCTATCACCGGGACCAGAAGCTCTCCCTGGAAGAACTCAGCACACGGCTGCGCGACCCCGCCATCAAGGAACGCTCCCTGATCATCCGGGCCGACCGGAATACTCCCTATGATTTCTTGGTCAAAGTCATGAACGTTGGCCTTCAAAACGGGTTCTCCATCGTCCTGGCCACCAATCCTGAGCCCCGATGAGCACGGGCGCTCCGGCGGAGCCTCCCAAACTGGTGTTTGCGTGGGACAAACCGCGTAGCCTGCTCTCTTGGTTGCCATGGTTTATCTTCCTTTCCCTGGCAGCCCATGCTGCAACGTTTTTCCTTTTCAACGTCGTTTACCCGGTGCGGGCCACCCTTCCCCGGCCCGTACCGCAGATTACTGTTCTCAACGAATCGAGTCCGGAAAATATCGCCCTTCTTCGCTGGATCGAAGCCGAAGACCCCGCACTGATCGATGCCGACCCGGATCTGCACCCCCGGCAAATGGCAACCGCCCAGTACCGGCCCTCCTACTATCTGGCGCGCACCCGACCCCGCACAGTGGCGGCTGAGGCGGCCCAGCCCGGTTACCCCGAAGAACAAGATCCCTTCTATATCATCCACAGCGGCCAGCGGACGGCACCCACACCGTTACCGAGTCCCAAGCTGCAACCCACGGCCCTCCTCTTTTCCAGCAACCTTTCCCGACGCAGCGTACGTTTGGCTCCGCCCATCGCTTTTTCAAACGCCAAGCTCCCGCTCGACAGCGCCCGCTTCTTACTCGGCGTCACCGATGGCGGGGAGGTGCGATACGTTTTCCTCCAACACTCTTCCGGGGACTCCCGCTTGGACGCGGACGCCGCACGCCACTTGGGAACACTCGCCTTCGAGCCGGGCCACGATTCCATCACGTGGGGATTCGCCACTCTGGCTTGGGGTCAAGACGCATACGCAACTCCAGCCCTGCCGCCTGCTTCTCCCGAAAAATGATCCCCGTTAGCCTCAACACCCTCATCTTCGTCTATCTGGGATTGATGTTGGCCCTTATTTTTGGCGCGTGGTTGTTGTCGACTTTCCGGCGGGAACGTCGCGAGCGCCGGGCTTTCCAAGGCGTCCTCCGGTGTACGCTCTGCGCCTTCGAATTCCATGACCCAAGCAGTAATCTTCTGGTGGCTTGCCCCCGTTGCAAGAGCCTCAACGAGCGCCGCCGCCCCAGCCGACTTTAAACCTGGGGGCCTGCGTTCCCTGTACAGTTGCGCTTCCGGCAGCGGGGCCGCTGACGAAGCAAATCCGCAGATGCCAGACAGATTGACGCAGATGATGGGGCTGGGATGCCCGCATTCCCACGCCTTGAATGCCGCCTTCTTGCAACGCAAGCCAACCCGGGCCTTGAATGCCGCCTTCGTGCGACCCAAGCCAACCAGGAGGGTTGCCAGAATGTAGCCGGGGGCTGAGCGAAGCGATGCCCCCGGTAATGCGACAAAATGCATCCACCCGGAACGGGTGGCAGAACCATTGCGTGCTGGGTGGGCTTTTGCCACCCATTCAGGGCCTTGGTGTGAGACTTCCTGCGCTCAAAGGATTCTTAACCACGAAAAACACGAAAGGGATTCAGGAGCCAGGAATCCGGGTGGAGATGCCAGTCACAAGCCCCGGTTCCTCCGTACGTTGCGCCTTGGCGAGACTTTGCGTGAAAGATTCCCCGGCCGCCTCAGTTCTCTGGGCCCTCTGTGATCTCTGTGGTGCAGATGAGTTCCCCGTGTGTGTTTCCCCGGAGCCCTGTTTTAGATGCCGAACACCTAATTCCTTTTCCCCGGAGCCCTACTTTGAGTCCCAGAACCCCCAGAACCCCCAGAACCCCCAGAACCCCCAAAACCCCCAGGAACCCCGGAACTGCATTTGGAGCTTCACTCGGGGACCACGGCTCCTGTATGTCACGCCATGGCAGAACTCTCGGCCCCTATCGACAGCGATTTCTATAAGCCCGCGGAGGACTTCTTCTCCGACCAACGGGGCACTGCCCTCACGTATGATGACGTGACCTTGGCCACCCTGTTCTCGGATATTCTTCCCAAGGACGCGTCCCTGGAAACCTCGCTTCACGAGCGGATAACCCTGCAACTGCCCGTCGTCTCCGCAGACATGGACACGGTCACCGAATCCAAGATGGCAATTGCCATGGCGTTGGCCGGAGGGCTCGGCCTCATCCACTGCAACATGACCGAGCGCCAGCAACTCAGCGAGGTCAGCCGGGTCAAGAACAACGTCCACGGCCTTATCCCGGATCCCATCAAAGTCTCCCCGCAGCAGTCCGTGGGCGAAGTCCTCACCCTCATTGAGGATAAGAACTTCGGCTTCCGTACGTTCCCTGTCGTGGACGAGGCCGGCAAATTGCTGGGCGTCTTACCGGGGCACGTGGTTCGGCCCCGATACGCGGCCTATGGGGTAGCCGCAGCCATGACCCCGCGCGCTTCGGTTCATACCATCCACGAACGCGAGATCGCCAACGATCCTATCGCCAAAGCCGACCGGTTCTTCAGCGAACACATCGGGATCCACAAATTGCTTGTTGTGGACGACGAAGATCGGCTCCGGGGTTTGTTTACCGCCAGCGACATCGAACGCATCCTCCACGAGCGGCAGTCCCAGCTCAAACCCGCCCGGGATGAAGGATTCCGGTTGCTGTGCGGGGCGGCCATCAGTGCCACCCGCAACTCCACCGGCGAACTCGACCGGGACCGGATCCTTGCCCACATCAGCGCCCTGGTGGAGCGCGGGGTTGACGTGGTAGCCGTCTCCACGGCCCATGGGCACAGCTTGGGAGTCGGGGACACGGTCAAACTCATCCGGCAACTCTTTCCCGAACTGCCCATCATCGCGGGCAATGTCACCAGCGGGGCCGGAGTCGAATACCTGGCCGATTGCGGAGCAAACATCATCAAGATTGGTCAGGGGCCCGGCTCAATCTGCACGACCCGTGTGGTCGCAGGCGTGGGCATCCCCCAGCTGACAGCCCTCTATGTGGCTAGCCGCTCGGCCGAGCGCAAAGGCGTCAAGATCCTGGCCGACGGAGGCATCACCAAGTCAGGCGACATTGTAAAGGCCATGACCTTGGCCCATAGCGTCATCTGCGGCGGGTTATTGGCGGGATGCCCGGAGTCCCCCGGTCAAATCATCGAGATCAACGGCAAACTCTATAAACAATACCGTGGGATGGGGAGCTTGGCGGCTATGCAGGCGGGCAGTGCTGCCCGCTATGGACACTCAAGCAAAGACACAGCACGCAAAGTGGCGGCCGAAGGCGTTGAAGCCCTCAAAGAAGTGAGTCCGCCCTTGGACACGGTGCTTATCCAGCTCGCAGGCGGGCTCAAGAGCGGCATGGGTTACCTGGGCGCCCGTACCCTCGACCAGCTGCGCTCCAAGGCCCGGTATATCCGTGTCACCCCGGCCGGCCAGCGCGAAAGCGCTCCCCACGATGTCATCGAGGTCAAGGCAGGCTCCTGAAGAAAAAGCTAAAAGCCGAAAGCTAAAAGCTGAAACGCTGGTGGACGGGACCCTGAAGAAAAAGCCGAAAGCTAAAAGCTGAAACGCTGGGACCTTTTCCACCACATACGGAGTGGATGCTTTCGTTGCGGAACCGGAAACGTTTCAGCTTTTAGCTTTCGGCTTTTAGCTTTTTCTTTTGCATCGTGTCCCGAATCCCTTTCTCGTATCCCACTTCTTATGAGCCAGCAGCGTAGAGTCGTAGTCACCGGGATGGGCGTCATGTCGCCTGTCGGCAATGATGTGCCCACTTTTTGGGGTAACCTCACCAACGGGGTCAGCGGAATTGGGCCCATCACTCTCTTTGATGCTGCCCAGTACGACTGCAAAATCGCGGGTGAAGTCAAAGGCTTCGAGCCCGCAAAATGGTTCAAGAACCCCAAGGACGTGCGCCGCGCGGACCGCTATTCGCAGCTGGCCATGGCCGCCGCCAAGCTGGCAGTGGCCGATTCGGGCATCCCCGAAGTGGACCCGGACCTTTCCGACCGGTACGGGGTGATCATCGGCAGCGGCATCGGTGGCCTCAAAAGTCTCGGAGACCAGCATACCGTACTCATGACCAAGGGCCCGAACCGCATTTCCCCCTTCATGATCCCCATGATGATCTCCAATATGGCCAGCGGTCTGGTCTCCATGGAGTTCGGGTGGCGCGGTCCTAATTTCGCCCCTGTCTCGGCCTGCTCCACAGCCGCACACGCCATCGGAGAGGCTTGGCGCATGATCCGCGACGGCGATGCCGATGTTTTCGCAGCCGGCGGTTCCGAAGCGACAGTCGTTCCCCTGGGCATCGGAGGCTTTGCTGCCATGAAAGCACTCTCGACCCGCAATGACGACCCTACCCGCGCTTCCCGCCCTTTTGACAAAGACCGCGATGGTTTCGTGATGGGCGAAGGCGCCGGAATTGTCATCCTCGAAGAACTCGAGCATGCCAAAGCCCGTGGCGCCCAGATCTACGGCGAGATCGTCGGATACGGCTTGAGCGCCGATGCGTATCATATGAGCGCGCCCCATCCCGAAGGCTTGGGAGCGACCCGATGCATGAAGATGGCGCTGGCCAAAGCGGGGCTCAATGCCACCGATGTCGATTACGTCAATGCGCACGGGACCTCCACCCCTGTCGGCGACGTGTGCGAGACCAAGGCCATCAAGGCCCTCTTTGGGGATCATGTTCGCAAAGCCGGCACCCCGGACACAGGCGGTGTGGTCGTGAGTTCGACCAAATCCATGACAGGCCACCTCCTGGGCGCTGCCGGAGCGGTGGAGACCATCGTTTGCCTCCTAGCGATCAAGCACGGGGTCATCCCGCCGACCCTCAACCTCGACAATCCCGATCCGGAGTGCGACCTCGATTACGCGGCCCACACCGCCCGCGAACGCAAGATCCGTGTCGCGGTCAACAATTCCTTCGGGTTTGGTGGCCACAATGCCACCCTCATCGCCAAGGAATTCGTGGGCTAAACGGGCCTAGCACGAATTCTCGATAGTCCTCCGCTCCTACCTCTTTTCAGCCTAAATACGGCGATTCAGAACCACAGACCGCACAGCCGACCACAGAGTGGAATGGCGCTGGATAAGGATGGTTTAGGACCAACCTGCTCCTATCTCTGCCACCTCTGCGATTAAGGATAACCGACTGCGTACGGGCTTCGTGTTGAACTTTGGAGCCAACCTGATGAAGGACGGCATCGAGCGGGTGGTAAATGGCCTGCCAGAGGAAAATCTTAGCGTCTTGGCGTCTTTGCGTGAGAACAAGATTGGCTCGGAATCCTAAATGGAAGGCTCAAGCCAAGACGCAAAGACGAAAAAACTACGCAGGGCCGCGC
>JAYVTN010000507.1:0-4729 GCA_043788785.1 Spartobacteria bacterium
CGCAGCCAGAACCGCGCTGGCCAGGTTGGGTTCCTGCCGACGACCTGCCCAAAAAAATCCGACCCTCGCCGACTCTCCCGGGCAATGCTTCTCCTTAAGCACGCTACCACAGCGCTGCCGCTCGTGCGGGCCGATCAGCCGCACGGCATGACTGCTGAGGGCTCCTGCTCAATCCAATCAACAGCCGCTTTTTGTCTATTCCAAAATGGCGTCCTACAGCATCAACCACTTAACTCTTCAGGCCCAAGAGCCCTGCCGACTTGGCGGCATCCCACAAACTGTCGTTGGCAGAGCCGCCCCCTCTACTGTAGCGTCCGCCCCCTTTCCCATGGAAGCCAGCGACCTTATCTACCTCGACAACAATGCAACCACGCGTGTGGATCCCGCCGTTGTGGAGGAAATGTTGCCCTATCTGACCACCTACTACGGGAATCCTTCCAGCGGTTACCGGTTCGGGAGCCAAGTAGGCAAAGCGCTCGATCTCGCCCGCGAACGCGTCGCCCAGTTGCTGGGTTGCGAGCCCCCTGAAATCCTTTTTACGAGTTGCGGCACGGAATCCACCAACTCAGCCATCAACTCCGCGTTCCTCATGGACCGGGACCGGCAGCAATTGATTACGACGCGGGTCGAACACTCGGCCACCCTCAAACACGCCGAGACCTTGGCCAAGCGCGGGTCTGAGGTGACCTGGCTGGGGGTCGATTCCCAAGGGCAGCTCGACCTGGACGAACTCGAGCGCGCCATCCGCCCGGACACCGCCCTGGTTAGTGTCATGTGGGCCAACAACGAAACGGGCGTGCTCTTCCCCACCGACCAGATCGCCGAAATTGTCCGCGCCAAGGGTGCCCTCTTCCATACCGATGCGGTGCAAGTCATCGGCAAGCTCCCGCTCAAACTGGCGGATGCGAAGATTAATTTCCTCTCCCTTTCCGGGCACAAACTCCATTGCCCCAAAGGAGTGGGCGTCCTTTACGTTAACAAACGCACGCGATTTTCCCCCTACCTTATCGGAGGCAGCCAGGAATCCGGCAAACGTGCCGGGACGCAGAACGTGGCGTCGATCGTGGGATTGGGCAAAGCTTGTGAACTGGCGGGCCAGCACATGGAGCACGAGGGAACCGAGGTGCGCGCGTTGCGGGATGAATTCGAGAACACGCTTCTCTCGACGATCGATCGGGTGCAGGTCAACGGGGACCGCATTAACCGCCTCCCGAATACCAGTAACCTGAGTTTCGAAGGCATCGATTCCGAAGCGGTGCTGCTGCTTCTCGACCAGCACGGGATTTGTTGTTCGTCGGGGTCGGCCTGCACGACGGGCTCGGTCCACGCCTCCCATGTGTTGAAGGCCATGGGGCTTGCCGAAGAACGTGCCCGGGCCAGCTTGCGGTTTTCCTTTGGCCGCTTCAACACGCGTGCGGAGCTGGCCCACGCCTTGGAGATCGTGCCGAAGGTCATTGCCAAGTTGCGGGCAGCCTAGGGCGACCCAAAGGCACGCCGGGCTAAGGCGCAAACTCACAACGCTCCCGGAAGCGCCAATCGTGGTGTTCTTTTGACAGGATTGCCGGAATTAGCGGGATTTGTCTTTTTGGGATTAGCAGCCGCCACCAACCCATCTGCAAATCCTATAAATCCCGTAAATCCTGTCAACAACCCCGGGAGTGTAGGCGATTTGCCCAGTTGCCGAGTTCCCCAACCTTCGCCCGTGACTCGTTAACTTGCCTCGTCAGCTCGGCACCCCCCCGGAGGGGGTGTGGAAATTAGCCCCGGGTTCCGAACCCGGGGTTAGTTCGGCGCATTAGGTCCGCCCCGGAGGCGGCGGGGTCGGTCCCCTTTGGTTGAAGGAAATACGCTTTCACGACAGTGCTCCCCACCCTTGGCGCGCTTGGTGGCCATGGTGTCGAAAATTTTCCGTCCCCCGCGACCGGGAGCGTTTGCCTTCCGTCCTGACCCGCGAGGAAGCCAACGCCGTGCTCGATGGCCTCGGTCCGCGGTGGCACGTCATGGCTCTTCTCCTCTACGGCTCGGGCCTGCGCCTCATGGAACAAATATTGGGGCGCTTCGCTGAATCGAGTGGGTAGAAATTGCCGCCCTCGTCTTCATCGGGCTCGGCGCTGACGTGCTATTTGATTCTATCCGTGGTGCCGTGACGCGATCCGACGGTGATCGGTGGACCCTTTTGTTCGTGATTCCTTTTACGCTCGTCATCACAGGAGTCCTTTTCGCCAGCGGCGTCTTCCTCTTGCTGCGCCAGTATCGCCATTTCGCTTCTATCTGGGTTGTCCTGGGCGCCTTCGCCGTCTTCGGGTTTGTCATCGGTATTCCCGACCACATCCAAAAGTCCTTTAGCCTCACAAACACGGAATGGGGCGTGGGGTTGCTCTCCATCTTCTCTCTCTTCTGGGGACTCTACGCGGCTCGTTGGTTTGTCGGAGCGGCGTTCCGCCGACTCGACCGTCATTTACCTCGTGACCAACACAATCGGCCAACCGTAATGGCCTAAGCGGTGGGGCGAACTGCCTGCCCGGGCCAGCTTGCGGTTTTCCTTTGGCCGCTTGAACACGCGTGCGGAGCTGGCCACGCCTTGGAGACCGTGCTCAAGGTCAGTGCCAAGCTGCGGGCAGCCTAGGGCGACCCCCAAGGCAGGCCGGGCTTTCCCGGATCGGCTCTTAGGCGATCTCGCCGGAAGCGCGAAATATCACAGCGGAGCAGCTGGGGGGGCTGGTGGCGGGGAAGCGGCGGCCGCTGGAACGGCGAATGTTTGCCCGCCATTTTAGGCCGGCCGGGATCCCGGGTGAGGCTCGACAGAATGACCCGTCGAAAATGGGGATTGGCAACCGGTCGTCTTTTGCTACAGTCCCCAACCCTCAAATGGTGACCGTAGCTCAATGGTAGAGTCCCAGATTGTGATTCTGGTTGTTGCGGGTTCGAGCCCCGTCGGTCACCCCACTTCCCCCTTCTAAGGACGGAAGTCCCCGCGATGAGGCACGGGCATCCAGCCCGTGATCGCACCCACCTCCCGAAATGGTGGCAGACACGAATGGCAGACACTTTTTTAGGGGGCGGGCTCGGAGCCCGGCAACGTCCCCAAGTTTGGTCGGCCCATTGATTCCAGATACCCGTCCCCCAGTTCGGCGGGTCCATGTCAGAAGTACCCGTCCCCCAGTTCGGCGGGTCCATGTCAGAAGTACCCGTCCCCCAGTTCGGCGGATCCATGTCAGAAGTACCCGTCCCCCAGTTCGGCGGGTCCATGTCAGAAGTACCCGTCCCCCAGTTCGGCGGGTCCATGTCAGAGGTACCCGTCCCACAGTTCGGCGGGTCCATGTCAGAGGTACCCGGTCCCCCGGTTTGGCGGGTCCATGTCAAAAGTACCCTCCATAGGCTCGAAGCCCGTGCCACTTGCCGAAAAAGATTCGCGCCCGGTCCTGACCGGGGTATCTCTCGGGTATGGCTGCGCACGCGACTGCCGAACATCAGCGCCTGGCCGAGGAAAGCCGGCGGGAAAATAACTGGAAGCGATGGGGCCCATATCTCTCCGAACGCCAGTGGGGCACCGTGCGTGAGGATTATTCAGCCGATGGCGATGCTTGGATGTATTTCCCGCATGAGATGGCCCGTAGCAGGGCGTACCGGTGGGGCGAGGATGGGTTGATGGGCTTGTGCGACCGGGAATGCCGGCTCTGCTTCGGGTTAGCGCTCTGGAACGGGCGCGATCCCATCCTCAAGGAACGCCTCTTCGGCGTAAGTAACCACGAGGGCAACCACGGAGAGGATGTCAAAGAGGCTTATTACTATCTGGACTCCACCCCCACCCATTCCTATTTGCGGGGCCTCTACAAATACCCGCAATCCGAGTACCCCTATGCCAAGCTTGTGGAGGAAAATGGCCGCCGCTCCCGGGACCAGCGCGAGTTCGAGATTCATGATACCGGCATCTTTGATGAACAACGGTATTTTGACGTGTTTGTGGAATACGCCAAGGCGGGGCCGGACGACATCCTCATCCGGGTAACGGTCGAAAACCGGGCTCCCGAGGCGGCCGCGGTGCACGTATTGCCAACCGTGTGGTTCCGGAATACGTGGACATGGGGCCCCTGCCACACAGCGACCGAAAAACCAAACCTGCGAAAGGTGGACGAGGCTACCGTTCTGGGGACGCATCCCACCTTGGGGACGTTCCGGTTCGAAATGGAACGGCCGACAGCGATCCTTTTCACCGAGAACGAGACCAACAACGCGAAGCTCTTCGGCAGCCCGAATGTCTCTAGATTCGTTAAGGACGGCTTTCATGACCGTGTGATCGCGGGTACGGAAGCGGCGGTTGGGCAAAGCAGCGGGACCAAAGCGGCACCCCATTATACCCTGGAGATTCCCACGCAAGGCCGTGTCCAGCTCCAGTTCCGGCTGCGCGCGGATGAGGCGGCCGGTTCGGAGCCGGCGTTTGGAGCGGGCTTTGAGCGGGTGTTCGCGGATCGGATTCGGGAAGCCGCCGAGTACTACGGCGCAGTGATTGTTCCGGGTCTCAACGCGGACCAGCGTCGGGTGGTCGAACAGGCCTATGCAGGGCTATTGTGGTCCAAGCAGTTCTACCATTATGTGGTCAAGGAATGGATGGAAGGCGATAGCGCCATGCCCGCGCCGCCTGCGGGTCGCGGGAAGAGCCGCAATACGGATTGGACCCACCTCTACGCCAATGACGTGCTCTCGATGCCCGACAAATGGGAGTACCCGT
>JAYVTN010000508.1:0-6030 GCA_043788785.1 Spartobacteria bacterium
TGAGGAATTACCTCATACGGCTCCTGCCTTAAGTCGGGCGCGGAACCTTTGCTCTGGATATGGATGGATGATATGAGGCCGGGGAAGATGTTTGCGGCCTAGCCGCTGCATCTTCGCCCATGTCCAACGGTTCTTTCCTTTCTCACTGCGCCGCCTGATTACCCGGATGACGACCTGTCGGGTGCTTTTTCGACAGGCCGGGTCGGTGCCCCTTGCCCAATCCTCTCGATCCCATGCCGCGATCAATCGGAACCGGCGGATTGTTCGCCGCAGGCCGTCAGCAGGATGCGGTTATTTCCATTCAGTTGCTGGAGCCGGGAAACGAAGCCGCCAATGCCTGCCTTGTCGTTCAAAGTGACCTCGTAGCGTAGCTCGGTCAGCATACCGGCTTGGACCGTTTCCACAGAATCCAGCGAATGGTAGGAGACGAACTCCCGGAACGCGGGTTGGAAAGCGCGGTCGTGGTCGAAGTCGTTGCTGACGCGGATCCGCAGGTGATGGGAGAATCGCTTGGGGGCGAAAGCGTCTCTGCAGGAGAGGATCCAAATCAAGGCACATAGGACCACTGTGGTGATCGAGGCCAGCAGATAGGCCCGCGCACCCACGGCCAATCCTGTCGCCATCGCCATGAAGATAAATCCGATATCCCGGGATTGGCCCACTGAACGCCGGAAGCGGATAATGGAGAAGGCTGCAAACATGCCAAAAGCAGTGGATTGGTTGCCACTAACGACCATGATGACAACGGTGACCACGGTGCCGAGAATGATCAGGGTATGGACGTAGTCTTGGGAATACTTGGTGCCTCGGTAGGTACGTTTATAGATTGCGGCAATGATACAATTGAGGGTGAAGCTCAACACCAGCGCCATCAGGATCTCCAAAGGACGAGGATGGCCCAGGGCCGGCTGGTTTAGCCATTCCGAGAGAGCTCCGAAAAGGTCGAGGTCTTGAAGGGGGGGCAAACTTTGCATTTTCGGGATTAACCGGAGATGGGATTCCCGGGTTTGAGCTGGTGGGTGATAGCGGCACAATACTTGCCAAACGAGCGGGGGGTCACGTTGTTTCGGGAGATACCGTATACGTCGGACCGGTCGGACACGTCGGACACGTCGGACAAAGTAGAACTAGTGCAGTTTTGTGAGCTTCAGGCTTTTGCGATCAATCCAGAGATCGCCGCCTTTGGCTCTCAACTCGAGCACCACAGAGACTGCGGACCCGGTGCTCTCAAAATCGTAGGTGCAATGCTTCCAGGCAATATCGCCGGTCAGGGCGCGATCGGCTGGGCGCGTCGCGCCTGAGATGCGGATTCCCACTCCTTCTCCTGCGCTGGTTTGGAGCGGTACAATGCCACGCCCTTTCAAGCTGGCCTCGATGCGGTATTTCCCGGCTGGCACCGTGAGGTTTAAGCGCCAGGAACCATTGGCCTCTCCTGTGGCTTTGAGGTGCATGCAGATCCGCCCTTCCTCAGTGACTTCATTCGCCTCGGCATTTTCGGTTTTAGCGGACCAATCGGCATCCGCAAGGCTCGTGGACCCGGAAGCGGACAGTGTGTTTAGCAACGTATTGCCCTCGATCTGTAGACGCACGGCATTCAGGCGGGCATTGATGCGGTCCTTTGCTTCGGTCACGCGCGGCTGGTACCCTTTGGCCTGGTCGGGGTTGATGGCTTGGAGCGCCGCAAGGAGCCGGTTTCCGGCCGCTTCGACCCGCGCGGGCCAGTTCACGGGTTTGATGGCCTTGCTGTAGACCTCAGTGGCAAGGGCTTGATAACGGGCCCGGACCTCGGGCCGACGCCAGAGTATAGCTCCCAGGGGGACGGCCGGCTCGCGTTGCACGTTCCAGTTCGGGTCTGAAAACACCTGGTCCATTCCATGGAGGATAAAGTGGAACCGGCCAGTCGCGGGGTCTTCGTAGAGCCGGTAATTGTTGCGGTTGAACGAGTACCCGTCCCAGTGGCAGAGGATGTTCTCCAAGAACAGGTAACGCAAATAGGCGTCAACATCCAACACTGCGTTGAGCCGTTCAAACTGGCGGGTGGCGTCGGTTTCCCCCAAGGCGCCCACCAACCGCTTGAGCGGTTCCTTGTGCTCGGGATCGCCGTGGTCGAGCTCCATCTCTTCGCGGATTTCCGCCACGAATCCGCCATCATAGAGATTGCCATCGGTGCGGGCGAAAAAAGCGCTCAAGAAATCCTCCGAGAAGCCTTCTTTGAGAACATAAATGCCGAGGTCGCGTCCGTTTAAGGAGACGATTGCATGGGTGCAGCGGGAAGCTGGAACGCCTGCGCTTCTGGCCAGTTGGCCCGCGATGAGCTCGTTCAGGGCCGTGCCATCCTGTGCGCAGTTGTTGAGTTGAAACCTTTTGAGGCCGTGGAAGCGCTCGCTTCCCTTATATTTGTCGAAGTTGAGCGAGAACCCAGGCTTGGCATCAATGGCTTGGAAACTGCCCGCAGAGCCTTTGAGCTTGAGGGCGACATGCCCATAGGTTTTGGTCCCGACTTCTTCAATAGACACTTCCGTGTAGTTGCGGGGCTCCTTGCGCAATAGCTCCATCCCGGTGGGCTCAATCCGGAGATTCAAGCGGACGACTGGGCCAGCAAAGAGCGCATTCACCAATTTAGCGCGCTCCAGACTGTCTTTGGCCATTGGGATGACCGCCTCCACGGGCAGGCTGAGCGCGATTGTTCGCCCCTCGCTGCGTTCTCCGACGAAGACTTGCCCAGCTTCGGCGCGGACTTCAAGCACCTCAAAGATTTCCCCCGACTGGGCTTCGCGGAACGGTTTGCCGAGGAAGCGGAGCGTCTCGTTGCGATTCAGGCGCACGGTCGCACCGCGTTGGAGCGGGGGTGCTACGGCTTTGGCTTTGGATTTTGCAAACAGCGGATCCAAGGACCCGAGCGTCAGAATCAGCCCCCAGACGAACAGGACGCGAATCTTAAAGGCTGGCAATTTCACGTGGGGGGGTCTGTTAGCCTCCGGCTACAATGCGAATAATCTCAAGTCGGTCTTGGTCCGCCAGGCCGCAGGCAGCCCACTGATCCCTGCGCAAAGCGACCCCGTTGTGTTCGATGAGAAGCGTGGGGCCGGGTAGCTCCAAAACGCTGACCAATTCGGCCACATTAGCCGCTTCCAGAAGGGTACGTTCTTCGCCGTTGATTTGAAGCGTCATGGGGTAAGGATTGCGCTGTCCCAATCTTTCCAGACCGGATCGAGGCCCTTGGAGCGCAGTAACGAGGCGATCTGATCCGCGGACCGCTCATCGGCGATCGAGAATTGTTCGGTGGCTAACGCATTGCCCGGGCTCGAATCCAATGGGACTTGGCGTCCGCGCACCGTGTGGTGGAGGTCCTCCTTGCCTTGCCCTGTGTAACCGCCTGGTTCGGTATGGGAACCCGCACTGATCATAGTGATTCCCAAAGGCAGGAGCGCATCGCGCAAGGGGGCCGGTTCCCGGGTACTCAGCACGATACCTACCTGTGGAAAGCAAATCCGCAGTGCACATACCAGCTGCACAAACTCACGATCACCCAGCGGGAACCGGGGCTCGAACTCTCCGGCGCAGGGTCGCAGTCTTGGTAGGCTCACGGTGAACTGGGCCTTCCAGCATTTCTTAAGCAGGATTTCCAGATGGGCGGCTAAGGAGAAGGCTTCCCCGCGCCAATCGGCCAGACCGAAGAGTGCGCCAATGCCAATCCGCCGGAAGCCGCCAGCATACGCCCGTTCCGGACAGGCTAGGCGCCAATCAAAGTCACGCTTGGGTCCCGTCGTGTGGAACTCCGCATAGGCATCCCGATTATAGGTCTCCTGGTAAACAATGAGCCCCTCGGCACCCGCCCCAACCATCGCTGCATACTGGTGGGTTTCCATGGGCGCCACTTCCAGAGCGATGCTCGGCGTATTCTGCCCGACCAAGGCCCGGATACAGGCCTCCAGGTAGCCGTTAGAGACGAACTTGGGATGTTCGCCGGCCACCAGTAGGATATTGCGAAAGCCTTCCTGGATCAGGTGACGGGCCTCCTTGACCAAGGACTCGATCTCCAAGGTCACCCGCAGGATCGCATTATCGCGGGAAAATCCGCAATAGGAGCAGTTGTTGATGCACTCGTTTGAGACGTAAAGCGGGGCGAAGAGCCGGATCGCCTTGCCAAAATGACGCCTTGTAAGCGCCTGGGATTGCCGTGCCAGGGCCTCCAGTTGCGCATCCGAAGCCGGCTCCAAGAGGGCGGCAAACCGGCGCAACAGCGTTGTAGTATGATTCTCGAAACAAAAGCTCATCGCAGAAAGACCGCGAATATAGGGGGGGTGCCATCCATGTAAATAGGGCACTTTGGCCGGGTGACACGATCAGCGGGATTGGTCCGGAGTTTTTGACGGGATTTACAGATTACGGAGCTGGGATTTTTTTGGGCGGTTTTCGGCTGGGAGAAGCCTTGGAAGGTGACAGGGCGGGAATCCGAGCCAAGTGGCGGCGCTCTCCAATCCGGAAAACACGCTCCCGATAATCCCGGCAATCCTGTCAAAAAAAGCACCCGCTCCTCGCAATTCCCGCCATTCCTGTCTTGGTAAATAACGAGCAAACAGGGCAGGGTGGCTCTACATGGCCGAGTATATTATCTGGGTTCACTGGGTGATTACCGCTGGTCTGATCTTCGCCCTCGCAACGGTTCTGGCCAATCTCGCGTGTTTCGACCGGCTCGTGGCAGCAGGCGCATGGCTGGGAGAACCGCCTTTGGTGTCCATCCTGGTGCCAGCCCGGAACGAAGCGCAAAACATAGAGGCCTGCGTAAGCTCGTTATTGGCCCAGGATTATCCCTGCTTCGAGTTGATCGTGCTGGATGACCACTCCGAAGACCAAACGGCAGCTTTGGCATGCGCGCTCGGGCTTGCGCTTGATACTGAGCATGCTCGCCAACCCTATCGTCTTGTGAGCGGGAGCCCTTTGCCCACCGGGTGGGTTGGAAAGAATTGGGCTTGTCACCAATTGGCCGGGAAGGCCACTGGAGCGTACCTCTTCTTCACCGATGCTGACACCGTGCACGCGCCGGGGACTGTCGCCGCGCTGGTGGCCTACGCACAGCGTAACCGGGCTAGTCTCGTATCCGCATGGCCCAAGTTGATCACCAAGACTTGGGGGGAAAAGCTTGTGATCCCGTTAGTCCTGTTTTTAGGAATGGCTTTCTATCCGCATTGGCTGCTCCGCTTGCTTCAAGCCACCTCATTGGGGGCGTATTTGCCGGCACGCGCACGGCGTACCTTGGGCGCGGCCAATGGACAATCCATGTTTTTCCGTCGCGACGCCTACGACAGTATCGGTGGCCATGCATCCGTGCGTGCGCATTTGGTCGAAGATGTCGCGCTTGGGCGTGCGATCGCTTTACAGATGAACCGCGGATTGCGGCTCCTGAATTGCGAGGCGATCGGGCTTTCCACCT
This sequence comes from Spartobacteria bacterium, assembly GCA_043788785.1. Lineage (GTDB taxonomy): Bacteria > Verrucomicrobiota > Verrucomicrobiia > Chthoniobacterales > Chthoniobacteraceae > CAIURC01. The sequence goes on from JAYVTN010000508.1 coordinate 5,435, forward strand.
GTCGGATGTACCGGAATTTCCCGGAGGTTTGGGAAGGCTTCACCAAGAATGCCCGGCCTGCTTTCGAGAGCTCGGTTCTAGGGTTTATCGCGCTGGGGGTTTGGCAGTTCGGGCTTTTCGTGTTCCCGTTCGCGGTGTTGATCGGGGCAGGAACTTACTGGCGTTGGGCGGCTTGGGAAGTGAGCTTGGTGTACCTGATCCGGTTCCTTTTGGCTTTGCGATTCAAGAGTTCCTGGCTGGGCGCCCTGTTGCACCCGGTTGGAAACCTTCTAGGAATCGCAATCGCGCTCAACAGCTGGCGGCTTACGCTCGCTGGAGGCGTTTCCTGGAAGGGTCGCCGGTACGGCGGACGCTGACCCTAGACTAACCGGCCCCGCACTTATGCGAGTCCATCGCGCTCTGACGGGTCCCGCCAACTTCTAACCGCACAGATTGGCGTGGTACTCAGATACGCATGTCCTGCTCCTGCCACTCCGAGACCTGCTCCTGTGCGCCCTCTACGTTACAGATTCCTAACGAAATCATCCGCCACCGTAGGCGGTTGGCTTTCTTCACACGCCGATGGCGGGGAGGAGCAACTGCGCCCCCGGGAGGGG
>JAYVTN010000509.1:0-6305 GCA_043788785.1 Spartobacteria bacterium
CACTCCCATGGGGGACTGCACTATAAGTCAAACTCTGAGAGTCTCCCCGGCAGAGCCGGGGGTTTACCTACGGTTTCAATTAGCCCCGGGCTCCGAACACGGGGTTAGTTCGGCGTAGAGAGATCCGCCCCGGAAGGCGGCGGGGGACGGGTCCCGTTTGGTTGAAGGAAACACGGCCCCCGCACCTTGGCGCGCTTGGTGACCTTGGTGTGAAAATCTTCCGTCCCCCGCGACCTTCCATGCGGCAATCACGTCTGGAAGCCGTGTCCGGCCCGATTCCCTTTAGGTGGGCGCGAAGTCTTCAGACTAAGGTACGGCCAAGCCGGGGCGGTTTCCTAGATCAGGCCCTCCGGGATCTTGGTGAAAAGCGCCGGGGAGTTGCGTGGACTCAACGCAAATTCTGGGCGAAATTTCAATGAGGTGAACGCCGGGGTATGCGGGGTGGCCGCGAGTCCGCGGGGCTAAGCACCCAATGCGTGGCTCTTGGAGAGACGTTGCATCAAATCCTCAAAATCCAATGCATCGCGGATCGCGGCATTGATGCGATCAAGCCCCTCATCATGGGAGGCCGCTAACAGATCCACACTTTGCAACCCACCTTCGTGCTCAAATGTCATCTCGTCCCACTGGATCGAGGCAATTTCCTGGCTGAACCGCGCTACTGCCCGGCCCCGGAAGAATGCACGCGTGGTGCCCGGCGGTTGAAAAATTGCATTCTTGATCTCCTCCTCCGAAATGACCCGCCGCATTTGCCCCTGTCTCATGAGCTCGTAGTAGAGGCCTTTTTCCAACGAGACATTGTGATACTCTAAGTCGATGGATTGGAGCCACGGATCGCTCCACTCCAACTGCTCTGACTCCCGGAATGTGGAGAGTAGGAAATATTTGGCCGCCCAATCCAGACGGTCTCGGCAGCGCATCGGATCGATCGCCAGATCCGCGAGCACCTCTTCCCATTGCGCGAGTACCCAGCGGGCTTCGGGGTCCGACTGGTCACAATGCTTCTGGGCTGCACCCAGATACAATTGCTGCAAATCTATGCCCGAAATTTTTCGTCCGTCCCGCAATTCAACGACCCAAGCAAACTTCTGGTCCCTGCTAATGGCTTTGGTCGCCTGGACCGGGTCGGCCAGCTCCAACTCAGGGGCGTGCCCTTTCTCGATGAGCTCCAAAACTAGGGATGTAACGCCGATTTTCAAAGCCGACGCGAACTGGCTCATGTTCGAATCCCCAAGAATCACATGGAGGCGACGGTAGAATTTCGAGTCCGCATGCGGCTCATCCCGGGTGTTAACCAAGGGGCGCCGGTTCATCGTGTCAATGGAGCATACAACACTGAAGAAATCCGACCGCTGCGAAATTTGAAAGAGCCCGGGGGGGCCGGGCGTATCCTCGCCTTCGATGGCCAACTTCCCTGCGCCTGCAAACAACTGACGGGTCACCAGGAACGGCACGACATCGCGCACGATCTTATCCCACGGCACTTCGCGGCTCATCAGATAGTTGTCATGGCAACCGTAGCTGTGACCGATAAAATCCGTGTTGTTCTTGTAAATGCGGGCTTCTGCGCCCTCGGGCAGCTTCGAGTTCCTGCGCCGCACACATTCATGGAGAATGCGTTCGCCCGCCATATCCTGGGCCAGAATTTCCGCTAATGTGGAACACTCCGGGGTTGAGTACTCAGGATGCGCATGGTCGTTATAGAAACGCGCGCCATTGGAAAGGACTAGATCGCTCTTGATCTCCTCAAAGGAAAGCGGCCGCTTCTTATCGAGTTCATAATATGCGGCTTCATCTGTGTCTTGAAGCAGCGTATCGGCCCGGAACCCTCGGGCGTCCATGTGCGGATCTTCCAAATCATAGTCCCATTTCATGGAGGCGCCGTGCTCGGTATAGCAGCGCACCAACTCGATGGATTCGCGCACGACATCCACATCGGCGATCCCATCCACGGTGATTCCATATTCCGTCTCCACTCCGAAAACGCGATTCATGTCAGTATGGTTTAGATTACGCTCGCCGCATGCATTGGCTGGCGCCTGGCTCCGGCTCGGCAGGGCACCACTTTGACTACATTTTCGGCGTCAAAATCGATCAATTGCAGCCAATCCTCAGTGATGTCGCTGGGAGGGAAAATATCGTTCTCGGAGTACTCAGCCTCGAAGGAGGCGCGCAGATCGGCCTCGCTAATGCCTTGGGCTCCCCCGAGCGCTATGGCTCGTTTGATCGCCAATCCTTTGGCTCGCTCCACAATGGAAGCTATGATGGCGCCACTGATCAGATCGCTCCGGTAGAGGGTTTCTTTACGGCCACTCCGCAGCGTCACGCTCAAGAACCGGTTCTCTTCCCGGTGCGAGAAACACAAGTCCACCATGGAGTCCACAAGGCTCGCAATGGCACCGGCGACCCCCCCATTTTCGGCTACCAATTCCGGGTCGTACGGCAGGTTGCTGTTCAGATAGATCCGGAAGATTTCCCGGGCCCCTTCGCGCCGCGGCCGGTTGACCTTGATTTTGCGATCAATGCGCCCTGGGCGCAGGATGGCTGGATCGATAAGATCTGCACGGTTGGAGGCCAGGATAATGACCACCTCGTTCAAGGACTCTATCCCATCCATCTCCGTGCAAAACATCGGCACCAATGTTGACAAGATACTCGAATGCCGCGTGGCGCGCCGGGTTCCCAGGATACTCTCAGCTTCATCGATGAAGAGGAACGGCAGGAACCCTTCCCGGCGTTTCTCGCGAGCCGTCGTGAAAATTTCCCGTACAATGCGTTCGCTCTCGCCCACCCACATATTCAAGATCTCAGGTCCCTTGATGTGCATGAAGTATTCGCGCATCGGTTGGCCCGTTTCCTTCTGTAAACGCTGGGTCAGGTTGTAGGCTGTTGCTTTGCCAATGAGCGTCTTTCCGCATCCAGGAGGGCCATGGAGGAGGAAGCCCTTGGGGGTTTGGTGGGAGAAACGGGCAAACAATTCGGGATGGATCAAGGGTAATTCGATGGCGTCCCGGATCCCGCTCAGAGCTTCCTGCTGCCCCCCCACCCGATCCCACGGCAACTCCGGAACCGTATCCAGATAATAGTCATCGGTGTGGGGCCGCGCGAGCAGCTCCAGAGCCACCTTGTAGTTAGCGTCCACACGGACCTCATCGCCTACCTTGAGGTTTTCGCGCATGAGTCCATCGCCCCTGTGGAGTACAACCGCTTGGACCCCATGCTCGGTGCCCACCCGCAACCGGTCGGCCCCAAGCACCTCGTTGATTTTGGCTACTGGCCCGCCAAGCTCATAGCCCAAATCCCCCACGATAACATACGCTTCGTTGACCAACACGCGGGTGCCGCGCCGCAACCGGCCGACCTCCACGCGGGGATCGCAGTTGCAATAGTAATCGGCCCCGCCGACAAGGATCTGGGCAGTTTCCCGGTTCGGGGTTCCTAGAAATGTGCCGATCCGATTGGCGGGCGCGCTGAGCTTATTGATGATCTGCTCCATCTTCTCGAGGGCCTGTTGGGCTTCCACGAGCATGTCTTCCTGCTCGGCTGCCATCAACCGCAGGTCGAGCATCCTCCTGCGCAGCGGATCCCCTGGCGCTAACCCGACCAACAGTTCGTCCAGTTTCTCCACCAGTACCGCACCGCGGTCACCGTTATTCACTTGTGTGCCTTGTTCATCCATTGCTTGCTCTCCCGTACACACAATACGCCGGTTGGCTAAGTGGGCAAATTGACTGGACCATCAGGGGGTTCTCGGCGTCCCAGGTCCGAGCCTTCCAGCAAGCGGATTTCCTGGGCCGCTTTCTCCGGGGTATCCACCACCCGCGTGGATGTCTCATCGCTGACCGGCCATCATGTACACCAATCCCACGAGACCCGAAAATGCCATCACCGCTGGCAGGACCACCGAGGGCACCCGCCCAAAGTGCAACCGCTCCAAGAAACCGGCTACCGGGGCCAGGAGAAAACTGATGAGAATAGCCAAGACCAAAGGCAGGAAGAAACCTTTGCCAAACGACAAAGCTGAGACGGCTACCGCCATTGTCAGGAGCGGGTTTTTTTTGGGGTTCCCTGGCATTCATGGGCGATGGGGCCCTACCTCTTCCATACGAGCCGGGCGCGCCGGATGAGTGCCTTTGACTCGCCAATTCCAAACACATGGTCTTCTTCCCCCACCCCATCCTCTTTCCCATCTTAAAGGGCGGCGGTTGCCTCCAAACCCATTTATGCTAGGTTTCAGGCCATGAAACCGCTTTCAGCCTGTGCCCTCATAGGCTCCCTCTTCCTATCCGCGAGCGGACTTTTTGCCCAAACTCCCGCGACCAGAGCCCCCTCTCCCGCGGGTCCGAAGGCGCAACAATCCCCTGCCCAAAAACCTATGAACGACGAAGAGCTACGCAAAAAGCTGACGGCCCAACAATACTACGTCTGTATCCAGAACGGCACCGAATCACCCTTCAAGAACGCCTATTGGGACAACCACCAGACGGGGCTTTATGTGGATATCATCGACGGGGAACCCCTGTTCGCCTCCACCCATAAGTTCGATTCCCAGAGTGGTTGGCCCAGCTTTTTCCAACCCATCAATAAGGGCTCGGTGACGACCACCGAAGATTCCAGCGCTGGCATGGTAAGGATGGAAGTGCGTAGCACCAAGAGCGGCGCCCACCTCGGCCACATCTTTCCCGATGGGCCCAAACCCACGGGACAACGCTATTGCATCAATTCGGCAGCCCTAAAATTTATCCCCGTCGATAAGCTTAAGGAGTCCGGATACGAGAAATACCTACCTCTTTTCGCCGAACCCGAAGCGAAGAAGTAAGCTGGAGTAGTCCGCCGCAATTAGTTGCACATTCACGCCGGAGGGTGAGCCCGCATCCGGCCCGGCAGTCTTTCTAGCCTCATAGCACGCATAGAACGCAAAGGCCTTTCGGCTGCCGGCATTCCTTCTGTTCTCTGCGTTCTTTGAGGCCAACCCCGCATCCGGCCCGCAGCCAGGCAGTCTTTCTAGCCTCACAGAACGCATAGTACGCAAAGGCCTTTCGGCCGTCGGCATTCTCTGTGTGTTCTCTGCGTTCTTTGAGGCCAACCCCGCATCCGGTTCCCAGCCAGGCAGTCTTTCTAGCCTCATAGAACGCATAGAACGCAAAGGCCTTTCGGCTGCCGGCATTCCTTCTGTTCTCTGCGTTCTTTGAGGCCCGCACCACCTCATAGATACGCATCTGTCCAAATAAACTTTCGGATCTGAAGTTTGTAGGCTCCAAAGTTGACCAGGATGCCATGCTCAATGCTCGTAGCCTTCAGATTGCGGAGGATTTGGGCTTCATGTTCAGGTGCCAGGGTTTTTGAGGCTTGGATTTCGATCAGGAGGAGGCCACCAACCAAGAGGTCCTCAATGTAATTCCCCGAGAGTGTGTCCGGAATTTCCCACCTGCGGATCACACCCGCCAATTGGCAAGCACGGCTTCCTCATCAAGTAAGCGGAACTCGATCGGCACGTCCTGGGGCAAGCAGGCACACTCGCTGTCGCCGACGAACAGGCGCACTTGGAAGCTGATTGGAGCCCCGGGCTTGAGTCCCAGTTCAGCCAAGGGCACCGAAAGGTCCACATTTTGCCCCGTCCCGAAGCCGCAGATGTCCGAGGTGGAGCCATCCGCGCGTTCCAGAACCCAAGACTCCTGGCCATTGGCTTTGAGTTTGGAGATTCGGAGATGCACGTTTTGGGGCAACCGGAATTCGACGGCCACACCGAGAGGCGTCCAGCTCACAAGGTCGATTCGCAGGAAGAAATGAGCGGTATCGTTTCCAAAATGGAGGGCGCGAACGATATCCCGGCCGTGTGCGCCTGGACTCGCGGGCTTGAAGACTCCTGCTCCCGTCCAATCGAAGAACGAGGATTGCCTCCCCTCCATCCGGGGGTGGATGAGCCCCCTGGGGCTCGAGCACACCTCCGGGGCCCCATTTCCGATCAGGGTACGCCCCAAAGCGGCTGGAGCCATCTGGCCACAAATGGCGTACACGTTGCGCAGGTGGATACGGAAGAGTTCATCAAAGAGGGTGTCATTCCCGGTGGAGAAATCCGGCCCGTACCACCAAAACCAGTCGCTGCCCTCGGCCGCGTACATCTCGCGTTTGGCCTTACACTCCTGGGCACCGTCGAGAACTTCCAAATCGATCTGGTGCTGTAGGAACTCCCTCGTCTTGCCCAGCAGGTCCCAAGCCCGGTTCTCGTCGGGTTCCCCAATCCATATATCGAAGTCAGCCCCCATCCAGGATCCGGTGTGGAGGTGCTCAACCCGGCGCTTGGG
>JAYVTN010000510.1:0-2026 GCA_043788785.1 Spartobacteria bacterium
ATGATCGCCGCCCGCGGCTTCCTTGGCCAGAGCCTCGATCCAGTACTTCTGGCCTGCCTGGAGGCTGATCGTCATGCTCTTCTGGGCGGGATACATATCTAGGACAGCCAGGGCTCCAATTAAGGCTCCCGGCGTTCAAATCAGGACACCCGGGACTCAGATTAAGATCTCCGGTGTATAAAATAGGACACCCGGGATTCCGATTAAGGCCGCGCTCCAACTCCAGGCGTGTGGGCCGGTCGGATGGAATAGGCCTCGATGAATTCGAGCCCTTCCTCGCTGCTGGCGGCGAATACCTGACCCTTGGTGCGCTTGATGTCCTTGGTGTTAAAATCTGCCACAACCTGCGTGTCGCCCGCCCCGGTGCTGCCGACCATGGCCGGAAAGCCCCTGTCACCGGGGCCGCTTCATGCCTCTTTCGATTCTACATGTGGAATCTGCCTCTGTCGTCGGTGCCGCCGTGGCGGTTTCATTGCGAGCGTTGCGCCGTGGCGTGAAATCCCACCGATCTCCGGGTTGCTCCTCCGAGGCGTCGATCATCGCGCACCCCGATTCACAGCCCTTCCCGGGTTCCCGATAGTGCGCGTCCCCGATAACCGGGGATGAATAAACAAACAACTATGAGTACTCCTGCCAACCCTCCCCCTACTGAATCCCCCACCGCCACAGAGACCACCCCTTCGCCCGAACCCGCCGCCAATGGCGGCAAACGTTCGATCGAAAACCGGGTCATCCAAGTCTACCTCGCCTCGGCCTCTAAGGCCGTCTTTGGGGAAGAATAAACGGAGCTTTGGTCTCACGCAAAGACGCCAAGATTTCCTCTGGCAGGCCATTTACCACCCGAGGCATCCACCACCAATTTGCCGATCTCATTCTCAATCATCTTTGCGTCTTTGCGTCTTGGCGTGAATCAAGATTCAGAACATTGCTTCTACGGATGGAGACGCCCAGGCCGTTCGACTAAATTCCGGCTAAACACATCAACGCCTCCGGCGTGAATGTGCCACTGATTGCGGCGGACTACACTAGCGCCGAGCTTTTCGCTCGCGTGCCCGCAGTCTACACGAGCCAGCCAGCGACGAGGCTCCACTTGCGCGCGAGTGCGCCTTGGCCTTTGGTTAAGTCTTAAGCGGATGACCTCACACACCGATCGCCGATTCGAATTGTCCGGCCTTTACCGGGGAACCATCCGCAATATCCGCGGCAAACGCCGAGTGGCGTTCCAAGTTGGCGCCCAGACCCTGGAACTTAAGATCGCCAAACGCCTTCGCAGGCACCTCGAACCGCTCGGCCCAGGCAGCACGCTAAAAGTTGCCGGACACGAACTCCCAAACCGGCCCGGCTCGGAGCTCCAGTACAAGGTCGATCATTTGATAGTCCTAAACGCGCTTCCGCTCCCGGATTCCGCGTGCAGGGACTGCCCAATCCAAATTTGCGTCAAAAAGAACTGTTGGAACCGGGGGGGCCGGCAACTCTGGGCGACGATGAAGAGCCAACTGGCCCAATCGGGTCTGGCCGGCGAAGTCGCGATGGAACCCGTGCGTTGTTTGGGCCGTTGCAAGCGGGCCCCGAATATGGACTTCGGCCCCTACCGATATGACCGCTGTGGCCAGGAACAGACGGCAGAAGTCGTCAGAAAGCTACTCAGCCTCCGCGCCAAGGCCTGATGCTAGGCCCGTCGCATCAGATGTCAAGACGCCATCCCAATTGGCGTGAGCCTTCCCTTTAGGATTCGAACGGAGTTTTGTTCTCACGCAAAGACGCAAAGACGCCAAGATTTCCTCTGGCAGGCCATTTACCACCCGAGGCTTCTACGTCCCGTCTCCAGAATACCAATCGTCGTCATGCAAATGAAGCGGTTGCTTTGGCAAAACGATACCCATGTCTGCTTTGCCTATCGGCAATCGGGAACCGGGGAGGAGAAGGAAATGATCCTGTCTGCGGGAGAGTTCATCCGGCGCTTCCTCCCGCATGTTCTGCCCAAGGGGTTTCGACGCGTGCGGACCTATGGCTGGCTGAGTCCGGC
>JAYVTN010000511.1:0-3662 GCA_043788785.1 Spartobacteria bacterium
CCCGAAAAGACCCTAAAGCAGGTTAGCGTCCTTTAGGTCCCTTCCGTCCTTTAGGTCCCTTTGGTCCCTGCACTGCCAAGGCGTTCGCCTGAGCTCTGACTTGCCCCGAGCCCCCCAGCGTGCATTCTAAGCGGCTACCCGTGAATCACGCTCCTGACGAAACTCCACCTTCCGGCCAGAACCCACCCGCGCGCCCGGACCCCTTGGCGTTGGCCGCGGAACGCGTGGAATTCACCCCCAAAAGCTTCTTCGAGCGTGTCCCCATGTCGGAGCTCTTCCCCAGACAAGCTCCTCTGGAGATCGATATCGGCTGCGGGGAAGGGGCTTTTATCGCCGCCATGGCCGAGCGCCATCCCGACCGCAATTTCCTCGGCATCGAAAGGTTGGTGGGCCGGGTCAACAATGTGTGCCGCATCGCTGCCCATCGCCGACTCGAGAATGTCCGTATCATGCGCGTGGAAAGCTCCTACGTCATCGAGCACCTCTTGGAGCCCCAGTCGGTGTCCGTGGCCCATGTGCTCTTTCCTGATCCTTGGCCCAAGCGCTATCATCATCCGCGTCGCCTCATTCAAGACACTTTCATGGCCTCGCTCCGGGACCTGCTACAACCGGGTGGCGAACTGTGCGCCAAGACCGATGACCTCCCATATTTCCAGTGGATGGAGCGCGTCTTTGCTAATGCTCCCGGTTTCGAACGCATCGAATGGTCCCAGGAACCCGATTATCCGGTGACCAACTTTGAGCGCCGCTTCCTCTCCCAAGGTCTACCCATCTACGCCGCCCGAATGCGCAAGGTGGATTTGTAACGGGTTCGCATCCGGGGGGCACTAACCCTGGTCCGCCCCCGCCCGGAGCCCTCACTCAGTGGCCCATGCTATCGGGCCCAGGTCTGCCCGCCCAGGAAGGCATTGACCCGGATCCCCCGCTCACGCATTTCCACATGCACCGCGCCTGTCCGGTCTTGGCGGAAGAGCTCGATGCCACGTGCCCGCACGTCGCGTTCCCATTGCTCGAAAACGGCCGCGCCCCGGGGTCCGGCAGGCGCCTCGCAAATGATCACCTGCGGGTGGACCCGGTCCAGGAAGGTGAGCGTTCCCGAGAGATCTTTGGTGGGTTGGCCTTTAATGAGGACGTCGGCCCTCAGGTCCGTCCCGTTCTCCAGTAACCATTGCTCCGTGGCGAAGCCGCTATCGCTCATCAGCAGAATCCGTCGCCCATGGCTCTCCAACAGGAGAACCAGCGCTTTATCGTCGGCCACAGCCCGCCGTAATCCAGCCACCGGGTAAAGCACCCGCATGGTCGTCCCGGCACCGAGGTCAAAACTGTCCCCCCGTTGGGAGAGTGTTTTTCCGAACTGCTGGGCTTCCAAGAATGTATGCAGCGCACGCCGCGCAGGCGATCTATCGGCGAGGACCGTGTCCACGACGTGCCGGGGCTTGAAATTTTCAAACACCATCCGGGCCGCGCCCATGTGCTGGCTATCGCCATGGGTGACCAGCAACGTGTCGAGCCGGTTAATCCCACGGCTTTGAAGATAGGGGGCCAGCGTCTGCCGATAGCGCCGCTCCGGGCCGCAGTCCACCAACCAATCGCACTCGCCCACACGCACGTGAACCCCTGATCCGGACCCGAAATCCAAAACGGTCAATTCGCAGATGGGCGCGGGGGCCAAACCCGGGAATTCCACGTACACATGGCCGCCCGGGATCTGCGCGCACGCTGCAACCACCCCCAAAAGGAGCTTGGAAGCCGCCCAATTGGCATTGTTGAAAAGCATCGCCACAGCGGGACTCACGATGCTGGTGAGCACCGAGAGCACGCCCAGCCCCAGGATGCAGAATGCCAGAGGCACCGCCGCAAGATTGGCCACCAGGGCGGCGGGAGAGAACAAGTGGAAATACCCCGCACTGAAAAGCAGCGAACCCAGCCACGCAGCCAGGGTGACCGCGAGGGTGGAGGCAATCCCGGTCCACGCGGTGGCGCGCATCCGTTGCCCTTTACTCCACAACGGACGGGGGAGGAATGCATCGGGGCGGCCCCAAGGTTCAAGCTTCCTTTGGATGGGCAGCGAACCGCCAACAATGGTCCACACCAGCACAAACGAAAACTGGAAGCCCACCGAGAAGAGCTGCTCCGTGTCCCACGCCAAAATGCTGAAGGCCGCAGCAGCCATGCTGTTGATAAGAAGCGGACGCCGCTCAAGGAGCTGGCCGCCGAGTAGGACTATTCCCATCAAGGTCGCACGCACACAGCTCGCGCTCAGACCCGTAATGAGCGCATAGAAAAGCAGCACCGGGATTGTGACCCATACCGCCCAACGTCGAGGCACCCGCAGCGGCCGTAGCAGGTACCATATCATCGCTCCCAGCATCGCTACATTCAGTCCACTGACAGCAAACAGATGCAGGATCCCGGTATGCTTGAAGAGATCTTTCATCTCCTCGGGGGTTTCTCCGCGCAATCCCAATACCATGCTTTCTATCAGCGCCGCGATCTCCGGGGAGTCTTCGAGATCCCGCTCCAGCTGCTGCTTAATCCATTCACGGGCCCTGATGGCAACCGCTGTGCCAGGGTTCCCAAAGCCGTGCCCGAGAATCCGGCATTCGTTTGGGTACCGCGTCTGGATCTCCGAGTAGATCCCCAGCCGGTTCAGGTATCGCCTATAGTCGAACTGCCCCGGGTTGCGCGCTGCCTGAATGTTGCGTACGGATCCCAGCAACTGAACGCGGTCGCCATACGTGGGAAACGGGCCGGCCCAGGAGAGCTGCATCAGTGCACCGCCGCAAGCCAGCGGGCGATCGCCGAGTTCCAGAGTTTCCAGTTTGATGATGCAACCCGCCATCGCCGTGCGCCCTGGAGTTGCAGGCCTTATCGGCTCACTCCACACAATTCCCACAGCTCGAACGCTCTGGGAAACCTCCCCGATCCGATCTCCGAGTGCTTTGGCGGGGTTCTCTTGTACCCGCAACGTGTGGAGGGTGAGGAAGGCGAGAAAAGCAAACAACCAACAGCGCGTGGTGTCTGGCCTAAGACCCACAGCCACTGCCGCAACGGCGGTGCCGGTCAAAGCAGCCCAGTGGGGAATCCGGATAGCATCAGCGACCCAGATTCCAGCGATCGCGCACAGAGCCAAGCCGCTCATCGGTTGCCGCGGTCGGAAGTTCCAGAGCCGGGCCAGTACCGCGCGCATCAGATAGAGTCGGTGGGATCCTGCCGGGGTTCCACCGCTCCGGATCCTCGTGCAACTTACGCACCCGGTGTGTGCACCCACGCTCCGGCTGTGCCGCCACCGCTCAGGTAGGGCCGCGGCCTTCCAGCCCCAGGCCACCGGCCTTTCAGCCCCAGGCCACCGGCCTTTCCAGACCCAAGCCACCGGCCTTTCCAGACCCAAGCCACTGGCCTTCCAGACCCAAGCCACCGGCCTTTCCAGACCCAGGCCACCGGCCTTTCCAGACCCAGGCCACCGGCCTTTCCAGACCCAGGCCACTGGCCTTCCAGACCCAAGCCACCGGCCTTTCCAGACCCAGGCCACTGGCCTTCCGCCCCAACGGGGCATCCTAGCCCCAGCCCAGGGCAACGCCCTGGGACGCGTCCGCCACATCAGATTTAGCCCTGAGAGGGCGGCCCAGATTATGCCCGGGCAGGTCGCCCTCCCCGTTCAC
>JAYVTN010000512.1:0-3044 GCA_043788785.1 Spartobacteria bacterium
CTTCGGCCGGGGCCGACCACTTGGGGGCCAGCCGCACGGCTTCCTGGAAATGCCCCCTCGCCTCGGGCATCCGTCCCATGCGCCGACATAGAACCCCCAGATTCATATGGGCTCCAGCCGCTTCGGGCCACAATCGCAGGGTTTCCTCAAACTGGCCCATCGCCTCGGCCTCCCGGCCTAGCTTGGCCAAAACCGTCCCATACCCCATCCGCGCTTCCCAGTTAGAGGGCTCGATGAGAACCGCCTGTTGCAGATGATCCCCAGCTTCGCGGAGATGGCCGCCCTCCATGAGCATCTCTCCGTACCACGCATGGGCCTTCCCATACTGGGGCCGCAACCGGATCGCGGCTTCAAATTCTGGCTTGGCAAGCTCCGGCTGACGATTGCGCATGAACTCAAGCGCAAGGTTTAAGTGCGGACGCGCATGCCCCGGCCTTGCTTCGGTGTTGCTTGCCAACAACCGCACGGCGCTCTGGTAATCCGCATTGCGTGCAATGGTAAAGCTGGCCGCCAACGTCATGGCAGCCGTCGCGCCCAGCGGCAACAGCCATCGCGCTGCTTCGGGACGGCTCCGGCTCAAGAGCGTAAATCCCAGGAGAGTCATTGCAGTGATTGGCGCGGCCAGTGCCAAATACATCCGGTGTTCGAACGCTAGATCCACGATCGGCACGAAACTGGAGGTCGGTGCCAGATTGATGAAAAACCATACCCCGAGGAATCCCAGAGCTGGCTGAGTGCGCATGGCGTAAGCCGTGGCAGCCACCATCACCAGGATGACTGCTGAAGCCATTGCGATCACCCATGCCCGGTTCTCGACTTCCCAACCGTAGTCCAGGCACAAGGGACTGGGCCACACCGTCAGGCCCAGATAGTGCAAAACAATCTCGGGCTGGGTGCGGGCGTACTCTATCCAGCTGGTGGAATCATTGGAAAAGCCGGCAGTGGACTTCCACTCCCAAGTCCCCGCAGCCAGAAGCCCCACCAGAAGCGCCGGACTGCATGCCAAGATCCCGTAGTACATCCGCCGCCGCATGAAAGCCCCCCGGTAAGTTCCCGCGAGATACGTGCGGTCGAACATGAATGCCAAGAGCGGCCCGATTGCCATGATGGGCTTGAATCCGTACCCCATCAAGCAGCTCACGGCCGAAAGCGTTAGCCATCGCCCAGGGCGGGCGGAGTCTGAGGCGCGCACGAGCGCATAGAGCATCAGTAATATACAGAGTCCCATGCCCACCTCGGCCCGCTGGATGACGTAGGTGACACTCTCGGTCTGCAACGGGTGAACGGCCCAGATTCCGGCAGCCGTCAGGGCCAGCCCGGTGGCGTGGCGCTCCAGGAAAGCGTGTGCAACAAAAAGTCGGCGCAAGATCCCGTACAAGCAAAGGGCTCCGCCCAGATGCAGCGCCACATTGACTATGTGATAGCTCCATGGCGCCAGCCCACTCACTGCGTGATTGAGTGCGAGCGATCCCAGCACCCACGGCCGGGTGGTGTTCAGCATCGGCGCCCACAGGGACCCCGGCATCCGCACCTTTGGGTTGTTTGCGATGTGGATGAGGTCATCAAACACGAACGCGCCATTGATGCTGTTGGCAAAAGCGCACAGCACGACGAGGCAAAGAATCAGGAGAGCTCTACGGGACAGACGCACCCGGCGAAGATGGAGGAGGAATCCCGCGCCGAAAAGGTTGGAGTGCCCAAAAAGCGAGGTTCTTCCACGCCAGCAGGCCCGAACCCGCTCGTCTCCTTAGGGTTTGTGCCGTAAACGGCGGCAGGGGTTCTGCGGGCCGGGGCGAGTCCAAGTTCGATACGAAACTTTTACACAATGACGGTTGTTTCTCGCCGCTTAACTCGGCTAGGAACTGCTCCTCATCAGGAAGGCGGCCCTGAGGAATACCTTAAGCACCTCGATACGCTGCGCGCGGTCAAAGCCAAGCGTGACGAGGGCTGGAAAAGAGCCGAGAGCGCCAATGGCATAGACCGGGCAAAATTCCTTGCCGAAGGTTTGAACGCGCTCGATTCCGAAATCGCGTCAACCTACTACAAGCCCATCATCGAGGAAATCGGGAAGCTCGATCCCAAAGATGAGACCGGCGTCACCGCTGGTTTCGCCCTCAAAGCCGATATCGCAGCGCTGGAACTTTCAGGTCTCAGCTTGCGGTTATTTTTGCCCGGCCTGCCAAGTAATTCCTCCAACCGCCCGTTTCGGTGATCTCCAGGGCGCCTTCAATCGCGGCTGGCTCGCATAGAAATCCTTTGACGTCAGTGCCATCAGCCAACAACAGCGTCCCGATGACCATCGGCGACGGGACTTCGGACACGAACGAACCGAACGCCTTCTCCGAAAGGGCCCATATCTCCAGTTCGATGCCTTCGCCGACCGGCTCCCCGCAACGCACGAGGCCGGGCTTGGCAGGGGTCGTGTTCGCCAATGCGTATAGCCGATAATTGGCGGCCGTCCGGACCGTTCGCACCAATCGGCCTCCCCGTGAGCTCAATTGCCAATTCAATGGCTGCCCGGAAAGATGCGCCCCAACAACGGCCAAGAGAACTTCGCGCCCACTGGGCGCAGCCACGTCGGGTTGTTCGCATACGGATATCCCAGTGACCCCAATGGTTCCGCCCCAGGACTTATGCAGGCGATCAGCCACTGCCAATAGCGCCCGATCACAAAAGGCCGGCGCCATGAGCGTCACGCCAAATGGCAGCCCATCGGGACGCGCTCCGGCCGGCACCGCAACCGCTGCCAGATCCAACAGATTTACAAAATTGGTATAGAAGCCGAGATTGGTGTTAAGGCCGACCGGATCGGACGCCACTTGCTCATGGGTATAGATTGTCCCGGTGGTCGGGAGCAGCAAAGCATCCATCCGCGTCCATTCCTGCCGGGTTGCCACTTCCAAAGCCTTGAGCTTGTAAGCGGCCGAGAATGCGTCCGCAGCGCTATAGCGGTCAGCGCCGGCAATAATGGCTCGAACCGTGGCGTCCATATCAGAAGCGTGCGTGTCATAGAACGGGCCCAACGCGTGTCGGCGTTCAGCCAC
>JAYVTN010000513.1:0-3522 GCA_043788785.1 Spartobacteria bacterium
CGGTGCCCCCCCGACGCGACAACCTGCCGCATGCCCAATCGAGGGAATCCAACCTGCTCGTCCCTCCGCTCGATTCAAGGTCGGATAGTGAGGTCTGAGATTTGCGGAACCATTACACCACGGTGCTCGGGTGGTTGAGCGCTGGAGAAGATGTGCTGATCACCCGCCGCGGCCAAGTGATTGCGAGATTGAGTGCGGAAACCGCGATAGGCGCGCAAGGGGTCGACTGGGCGTCGAGTGCCGAGGTGCTGCGGGATCGGAGCGCCGATGAGATTTTAAGTGCCGAGCAATCTGCGGCGATCCTCGCTGAGGCGAGTGGAAGATGGTAATCGCCTGTGATACGAGCTTCCTATTTTCCCTCTATGGATCCGACGCCCATAGCCAGAAGGCCGTGGCATGGACGGCACGATCCACTCAGCCACTTTATCTCAACATCCTGACCCAGTACGAGTTGAACAACGCACTAAGGTTTGCGGAATTCCGCAAAGTCATCCAATCCGGCGCTGCGGCGCGCTACTTGGCTGGATTTGATGCGGCCGTCGCCCAAGGACGATTGTGTCTCGCTACCGCCAACTTGGCCGATGTGATTCATGAGGCAAATCGGATCTCCGCGGTGCGGACGCTAACAGGTGGGCACCGAGCGTTCGATCTTCTCCACGTAGCAAGCGCTTTAAGGCTCAAGGCGAGCCATTTTCTAACATTCGATGTCAACCAGCGGGAGCTTGCGCAGGCGGAAGGGCTCGTTGTGCCGGTATGATGGGATGGATGGGTGCGGCTGGGGCATAGCGGAGAGGCCCCCAACTGTGGGGCCCGGGAACCCTGGTCTTGAGAACCGGGGCGGAAACCCGCGCTTCTTCTGGTAGCGGGATCATTGCATCCGTTCAGTGTGGGTTAGGCCGGGTTGGGGGTCGCTCGGGCCAATCGTGGAGCGTAGCTGGGTCGAAGTCAGCTCCGCACGGCCAAACGACGGTATGAACCTCCAGGTCTTGAGTGGCCTGAGCAAAGGCCACGGGGTCTCGTAGAAGATTTTCCCTTCAAACGCACCAAGCTAACCAAGACTGCCACTTTCTGGCACCCCTTCAGGGTGCGACGATTGTCGACGAGGTCCGGAGGTCTTCGACCTCCGTACGATCTGGGAACCCTTCGGATTCGCGGCGCCCACGGGCTGGAAGCCCGTGCCACACGGGGAGCCGCCCCTAGGCTGTTTGGCGGAAGGGCTCGAAGCCCAAGTCGAACAGGTTGGCCGAGTTCTCCATCATCGTGGGGAGCACGCCCAGAAAGCTCTCCCAGTCCTGTTTGTTGCTGAACTGCGTGTCCCACGCCACAAAGACGGCGTTGGGCACGAGGTTCGAGCGCTCCATCATCACGCGGATGTCCTTTTCCCAATCGGCGATCTGCACGTACCCGAGCGCGGCAGGCCGTGCGATCAGGGATCCGTATGCAAACCGGTTAAGGAACTCGTCCCGGTCTTCTTCGGAAGGGAATTTCCCATGCACATGGCTGGAGATGACCGTATGGGTCTTCGGGTCGAACTCCATGACGTCGTAAAGCCGCAGCATGGTCTGGTGGATCACGTTCCAATCCGCGGCCGTGCGTCCATTGCGGATTCCCAGCTTCAGACTGGCAGCCGTGCGGGTCAGCCAGCCGTTCTCGCCGAAGAATTGGGCGTTGAGCTCGTAGTTGTAAAGTTCGTCGGTCCGCCGCACCCGGATTTGGTCCGGACGCAAGCTCAGGCCCTTGGTGGTGTCGCAGATCTTCGCCCCGAACTCTTCGAGTTTGGCTTGGTTAAAGCCCATGGGCGAAGCGAACGGCACTTCAATGGCAACTCCGAATATGTCAATTGGAACGATTTCCATGGTAATAAGGGCAAGCCGACCAACGCCGGCCTAGATGTGGATGGCCGCTCCGAACGCTTGGCTCACGGCCTCGTGCACGGCCTCGCTCAGCGTGGGGTGAGCGTGGATGGTGGCCTCAATTTCCTCATGGGTGGCTTCCAAGGTGATGGCCAAGCCCAACTCCGCGATCATCTCAGTGGCTTCCGGCCCGATAATGTGGGCTCCGAGCACTTCGCCATGGGGTTCGCCCAAAATAAGCTTCACGAAGCCTTCTATCTCGCCAATCGCGCGCGCCTTGCCGCTGGCCATGAACGGGAACTTGCCCACTTTGAATTTGATCCCCTTTTCCTTGGCAGCGCGTTCTGTGAGGCCGACGCTAGCGACTTGGGGATGGCAGTAGGTGCAGCCCGGGAAGATATTAACCTTCTTGGGCTGATGATCGGTGAACATGCCTTGGACGGCTTGAATGGCCTCGTAGCTGGCTACATGGGCCAACCACGGTGGCCCGATGATATCGCCCGCCCCGTAGATGCCAGGGGCGCTGGTCTCATAGCGCTCATTGGTTTTGATATAACCGCGCTCGGTGAGCTCGAGCTTGAGGTTGCCTCCGGGCATGAGCGGCGTTACGCCGATCGCTACCAGGCAGATTTCAGCCTCCAATGTCTGTTCCACGCCTTTGGCATCGGCCACCGTGATCTTCACACCCCCATCGGTGACTTCCGTCTTGGTCGTCTTGGTATTGGTGAGAATCTTGATGCCCTGTTTGGTGAGCGATTTCTCCAAAGTCTGGGAGACCTCGGTGTCTTCAACCGGCAACACGTTGGGCAGCATTTCAACCACCGTGACCGTGGTGCCGAATGCGTTGTAGAAATAGGCGAACTCGATCCCGATGGCACCTGCGCCGATGACGATCATGCTCTTGGGCTGGGTGGGCAGCACCATCGCCTCGCGGCTGCCAATGACGGTTTTGCCATTGAACGGCAGCCCGGGCATCGGCCGGGACACGACCCCGGTGCTAATAAGGATCTTCGGGGAGGAATGGGTCTCCTCCTTGCCGTCGGCCAGCTTGACCTTCACAGAGCCGGCTTTGTCCACTGTGGCTTCCCCACGAATGTAATCGACCTTGTTCTTCTTGAAGAGGAACTCGATGCCCGCGGCATTCTTGTCGGACACATCCCTCGAGCGGCTTATGATCTTGCTCCAATCGTAGGTGAGCGATTCGAATTTGAACCCGAACTCTGCGGCCCGGTGCGACATCAGATGATAGAGCTCGGCGTTGCGCAACAAGCTCTTGGTCGGTATACAGCCCCAGTTCAGGCAGGTCCCCCCAGCGCGTTCCTTTTCGATACAGGCCACTTTTTTACCCAATTGCGCAGCCTTGATGGCGCCGACGTAGCCCGCCGGGCCGCCACCGATGACGATAAGATCGTAGTTCATAAGCTTTGCAAACATGAGCGAGGGGGGATGCCGGAGTCAAAGCATCTCCGGGGTAAAACACGATGCCGCACGATGCGGGATGGGCTTCCACCCAATGGATAAAGCCGGGAGGTGTCCCCGGGCACCAGCCCTCGCCGCCCATCGGCTAATTCGACTTTCGCTACTGGAGGGGGCCATAGTGTGTAAGTAGCTGGAAATCAGGGCGCCGACCGAAAAGGTCTCCCCTACAAGGCCGCTTAGGCTTTGATGG
>JAYVTN010000514.1:0-12392 GCA_043788785.1 Spartobacteria bacterium
TGGTCAATCATCACTGGCGGCGTAGATACCGGGTGGACCTTCTACACCCCGTACAGCAGTATCTATGCGAACCGACATGTCGTTGCCATGGCTGTCGGGATCTTCATCACCGGATTTTCCTCCATCGCCACAGGACTTAACTTCATCGTGACCGTCCATACGATGCGGGCTCCCGGCCTCACGTGGTTTCGCCTACCTCTCTTCGTGTGGGCCATCTATTCAACCAGCATCATCATGGTGCTCGCAACGCCCGTACTGGCCATCACCTTGGCTCTACTGGCTCTGGAACGGATCTTCCGGGTCGGAATTTTCGATCCCTCCATCGGCGGCGATCCTTTGCTCTTCCAACACCTCTTCTGGTTCTATTCGCATCCCGCGGTTTACATCATGATTCTGCCCGGCATGGGCGTGATCAGCGAGTTGATCCCCTGCTTCGCACGCAAACGGATTTTCGGATACCGCTTTGTCGCCTTCGCCAGCGTAGCGATCGCCGTATTCGGATTCGTGGTCTGGGGCCATCACATGTTTGTAAGCGGTCAATCCATCTACGCAGGGATGATCTTCTCGCTCCTAAGCTTCATCGTTTCGGTCCCCTCTGCCATTAAGGTTTTCAACTGGACGGCCACCCTATGGCGTAGCTCGATTTGGCTGCAAACTCCTTTGCTGTATGCCTTGGGTTTTGTGGGCCTGTTTACTATCGGCGGCCTCACCGGCCTTTTCCTGGCCGCCATGGCCGTGGATGTCCATCTCACCGACACCTACTTCGTCATTGCCCATTTCCATTACATCATGGTCGGCGGGACGGTCATGGCCTACCTGGGTGGCCTCCATTTCTGGTGGCCAAAAATCAGTGGCCGCCTGTATCCCGAATTCTTGGCCAAACTTTCCGCGCTCTTCATTTTCGCGGGATTCAACCTCACGTTTTTTCCCCAATTTCTTCTTGGGTACTTGGGCATGCCGCGCCGGTACCATTCCTACCCGCCGGAGTTCCAAGTCCTCAATGTGCTCTCGACCGCTGGCGCTTCGATCCTGGCAATCGGCTACATCCTACCGCTGACCTACCTGCTCTGGTCATTGCGCTACGGCAAACGCGCCGACCCCAACCCGTGGCGGGCGACCGGTTTGGAATGGACGACATCCTCGCCCCCACCAACCAGCAACTTCGCGCAGACCCCGATCGTCACCGAAGGACCCTACGAATACGATCCCTTAACCCTCCAGGAGCGCCCACAAGGAGTCACCTATGCCTCCCATTGAAAAGCTCGTTGCCCACCAGTTTGATGATGCGGACCAGCAACGCCATGCTTCCAGCCTGGGGATGTGGCTGTTCCTAGCAACCGAGGTTCTCTTTTTTGGCGGCCTTTTCCTCGCCTACACTGTCTACCGATACAGCTATCCGGAGGCGTTCCACGCGGCGAGCTCCCATACGTTGCTATGGGTCGGGACCCTTAACACTGCAATCCTTTTGGCAAGCAGCTTCACAATGGTTCTCGCCGTCCATGCCGCTGAACACGCCCACCGCCGCACCCTATTTTGGCTGCTGATTGCCACGGCGGCCTTGGGAACGGGGTTCCTTCTTTTCAAAGCCTACGAGTATGCCCACGAGATTTCCGAGGGTCTGTTCCCGGGTCCCCAATTCCGGATCGAAGGAGCCGCCCCCGCCCAGGCACGCATGTTTTTTTATCTGTATTTTGTCATGACCGGGTTGCACGCCCTTCACGTCACCATCGGCATCGTGCTCCTCATCTACTTTGCAGTGCGCTCCTTGTTTGTCTCCCTCACCCGCTCCACGTTTTCTACCGCTATCGATCTACTGGGCCTTTATTGGCATTTTGTGGACATCGTTTGGGTGTTCCTGTTCCCGCTCATCTACCTCATTGGTCGGCACGCATGAATAAACCATCGGCCATCCAGCTTTATTTAAGAACGGCGCTTATCCTCATGGGATTGCTGGTGGTGACGGTCGCGGTGGCGTATATCAATTTGGGCAGCTACAGCACCCCAGTTGCCATGCTAATCTCCGTGATCAAGGCCACGTTGATCATCCTCGTATTCATGCATGTGCGGCATGCCGCCCCGCTGATCACCGTGGTGATGCTCGCAGGCTTTTTCTGGCTCGCCATATTGCTGGGCCTGACATTGAGCGACTACCTCACGCGGCACGTGATCCCGTTTTAGGCGAGCGCGTCCCCACCCCGTCCGCCCCGTCCGACCCGTCCGCCCCGTCCGACCCGTCCGACTCAGGGGTCAAACGCACGCCGCCTGGGGAGATCGTATCGGCCCTCAACCAGCTCAAGGCGGGCGGTTCGCCTATGTCCCCGCAGATCGCCCGGCAAGTGGTCAGCTCCTTCCATCGAACGCCGCTTGCGCCAGGAGCTGCACATGAGAATCTCACAGAGAGGGAATCTCGGGTCCTCCAACTACTTGCCCAAGGCTCTACTCTATAAGGAAATCGCCGATCAACTCGCCCTGAGCATAGATACAGTTAGAACGCACCTGCGCAAGGTGTACGAGAAACTCCACCTTCATTCCCGCACCGAAGCAGTCGTCAGTACTTGGGCCAACAGCGCTAAGTGGCCAGCTCCCACCCATGGACTCCTCTCACCCAAATATGTGAGGGACACCGATAACACGCGTCCCTAGTGTGTGTGGGCCCATGACTCCCTCCAAATGCCTCCATGCTCTTGTTCTCCTTCTCTGTGGAGTTGTTCCCTCGGTTCAGGGGGCCGAAGGTCCTGCCAAGCTTTCGTTCAACCGCGATATTCGCCCGATCCTCTCAGATAACTGTTTCTATTGTCACGGCCCTGATGCAGCCAAACAGAAGAGCAACCTGCGCCTGGATATACGCGATAGCGCTCTTAAAGGCGGCAAAAGTGAACTTCCTGCGCTCGTGCCGGGCAAACCGGAAGGAAGCGAAATGTTCACGCGGGTTTGCTCCGAGGATGCCGACGAGCATATGCCTCCAAAGAAGAGTGGCAAAAAACTCACCACAGGCCAAATAGCGCTCCTAAAGCGCTGGATCAGCGAAGGAGCCGAGTACGAGGGTCTTTGGACGTTCATTAAGCCCACTCGTCCCTCTCTGCCAGTGCTCAAGAAGCTATCGGCTGGCCAAAACCCAATTGATCTGTTCATAGGCGAGCGATTAGAAGCCGAAGGCCTCTCATTCAGTCCAGAAGCCGACAAGGCCACGCTCTTGCGCCGGGCTTCTTTGGATTTAACCGGTGTGCCACCCTCTCCAGGGGAACTCAAAAACTACCTCGCAGACGGCTCCCCCAATAGTTACGAGAAAGCTCTCGACCGCCTCTTCTCCTCGCCTCGTTATGGGGAAGCCATGGCAGTTCAATGGCTCGATTTCGCCCGGTACGCAGATAGCAATGGGTTCCAATCCGATGAGTCCCGGGATATGTCGCTTTGGCGGGACTGGGCTATCAACGCCTTCAACCAAAACAAACCATTTGACCAGTTTACGATCGAACAACTCGCGGGCGACCTTCTTCCCAATCCAACGATCGACCAGATTGTGGCCACAGGCTTCAACCGTAATCATCGGCTCAACGGAGAAGGCGGACGGATCGTAGAGGAATGGTTTGCGGAAACGGTGATCGACCGCATCGAAACCACCAGCAGCACCTGGATGGGCCTCACCGTCGGCTGTGCCCGCTGCCACGATCACAAGTTCGATCCCATTTCCCAAAAGGAGTTTTACCAACTCTTCGCCTTCTTCAATTCCAACGATGAAACCGGCGTACTCGAGAAAGGACGCAACACCGAACCCGTACTATCTCTCGCCACACCGGAACAAACGGTCGAGGAATCGGGACTTCGTTCCAAGGTGGCTACGGCAAAAGATGCCCTGAAACAAGCCGAATCCTCGGCGGACCTGGTCGCGGCAGCCTTTGAAAAAGCGGGGAACATCCCGGCCAACTGGACAGTGCTCACCCCAGTCAAACTCCAATCCCAGAATGGAGCGCAGTTGATACAGGAAGCTGACGGGATCGTGTTCTCGGCGGGTTCCAATCCGGCCACTGACGTGTACACGATCACGGCACCGGCTACCCTTGAACGGATCACCGCAATCCGTTTGGAGCTCTTGAGCGACACTCGACTCCCCGCGCATGGACCCGGGCGCCATCCAAACGGGAATCCGGTCCTTAGCGAATTCGAGGTTCTGCTCGAACACACACAGGCAAGAGCTGAGGAACAGTTGCCGATTGGCAGTGCGTCTGCGGATTATAGCCAACCCGATTACGGGATCGAGCGGGCCATCGATCAGAAAACCAACACTGGTTGGGCCGTCATGCCAAATGTGGGCCAGAGTCACAGCGCCGTTTTCACCCTCAAAAACCCTCTCACTGTTGCCCCGGGCAGCCACCTCCGTTTTGTGCTCACCCAAAACTTTGGCGTCGGTGCCCTCATCGGGAAACTGCGCCTTTCCGCAACCAACGCACTTCTACCGGAGGCAGTTCCTGCCCCCGTCCAAGAGGTCCTTGCCCTGACGCCCACCCAGCGTAATGCCAAGCAAAAAGCCCTGCTGAAGACTTTCTTGCGCGAGAAGGACCCGGCTTTTTCCAATGCCAAAAAAGATTTCGACGGCTCGACCAAGGCGTTGGAGGACTTTAGAAAAAACCTGCCCACCACAATGGTCATGCGCGAGATTGCGAAACCGCGCGATGCCCATATTCTCGTCCGAGGCCAATACGACAAGCCTGGCGAAAAAGTCGGACGCGCTCTTCCTGCCGCCCTGCCACCGCTTCCGCCAGGCGCGCCCCTAAACCGCTTGGGTCTTGCCCAATGGCTGGTTTCCGGAGAGCACCCTTTGACGGCGCGGGTTTGGGTTAACAGGGCCTGGGAGCGTTTTTACGGCACAGGCTTCGTAAAGACTTCTGAGAATCTTGGCTCACAGGCCGAATGGCCCAGCCATTTGGATCTCGTTAATTGGCTGGCGTGCGAGTTTGTCCAACCCACAACCGGCATCCAAGTCAACGGGCAACCCGCCCACCGCTGGGATATGAAGGCTCTTCAGAAGCTCATCCTGCTAAGCGCCACCTATCGGCAATCGGCAAAAGCAGACCCCACCGCGTTTGAGCGCGATCCCGACAACCGGTTGCTCGCAAGAGGGCCCCGCTTTCGCCTTACCGGGGAAACCATTCGCGATTCCGCATTAGCCATCAGTGGCCTGCTGGCCGAAAAGGTGGGCGGCCCTAGTGTGCGTCCTTACATGCCAAAAGGGGTTTGGGACGAGACCAGCGTCTATGGGGACCTGCGCAACTACAAAGAGGACACAGGAGCCGGGCTCTACCGGCGCACCCTCTACACGATCTGGAAACGAACGGCCGCCCCGCCCACGGCACTGCTTTTCGACGCCCCCAACCGCGAAATCTGCATGGTCAAGCGCTCGAGGACCGACACCCCTCTCCAAGCATTGGCATTGCTAAACGAAGTCACCTTTGTCGAAGCCGCCCGCAAGCTTGCCGAAAAGATGCTCACCGACGGCGGGACTACCTCCACTGATAGGCTTCGCTGGGCATTTCAAGCCGTTACCTGCCGGACTCCCAATCCAGAGGAACTCCGGGTTCTTAACGATGGATTGGAACGCCAACAAACCTACTTCAAACAGAACCCCCAGGCCGCTTCGGCCATCATTGGGTTTGGCACATCCAAATCTCCCGCCCTCAGTGCCCCCGAACTCGCAGCCTATACTGTGAGTGCCAATGTCCTCTTCAATCTCGACGAATTCCTTACCCGGTAAACGCGCATGAACTGCAACGACCATCTCTTCCGACAACTGGCAGCTTCCCAACAACTGGAGCTGAGCCGGCGCACATTCTTGAAACGGACAGGCTCCGGCATTGGCATGGCGGCATTGGCATCAATCCTTTCAGGGGCCTCCCAGGCGGCTCCTGCGCTGAATGCCCCGGGGTTGGGACTGCCCGGGTTTCCGAACCACCCGCCCAAAGCCAAACGGATCATCTATCTCTTCCAGTCGGGCGCGCCCTCCCAAATGGACCTCTTCGATCCGAAACCGGAAATGGAGGCCCAGCGCAAAAAGGATTTGCCCGAAAGCATTCGCAAAGGCCAACGACTGACGACGATGACCTCGGGACAGAAGAACTTTCCGATCGCTCCAAGCCTCTTCAAATTCGCCCAACACGGCCAGAGCGGCACATGGTTCAGCGAGCTGCTGCCGCACATTTCCAAGATCGCTGATGACTTATGTGTGGTCCGCTCCATGCACACCGAGGCCATCAACCACGACCCGGCCATTACCTTTTTCCAAACCGGTTCGCAACTGGCTGGACGCCCCAGCATCGGCTCATGGATGAGCTACGGATTGGGCAGCGAAAACCGGGACTTGCCTGCATACGTTGTCCTGACCTCCTTCGGCACCGGCCGGCGCGATGATCAACCCCTTTACGACCGGCTCTGGAGCGCAGGGTTTCTGCCTTCCAAACACCAAGGCGTCAAATTTCGCAATACCGGCGATCCCGTGCTCTACCTTTCCAACCCACCCGGGATGGATGCCACGATGCGGCGAGCCAGCCTCGACGAGATCGGCACACTTAACCAGCAGCGACACTCGGCTATCGGCGACCCGGAAATCCAAACCCGGATTGCCCAATACGAGATGGCGTTCCGGATGCAGAGCAGCGTACCCGAGCTCACCGATGTTTCCAAAGAGCCCAAGAGCGTGCTGGACATGTACGGGCCAGAAGTAAAGACGCCCGGCACGTACGCCGCCAATTGTTTACTGGCCCGGCGACTGGCCGAGCGGGACGTGCGATTTGTGCAACTTTTCCATATGGGCTGGGATCAACATTTCAACCTACCCAAAGCCATTCGGGGCCAATGCAGCGACACCGACCAGCCAACTGCCGCCTTGATCACAGACCTTAAGCAACGTGGGTTGCTCGAGGACACGTTGATTGTGTGGGGCGGCGAGTTTGGACGCACGATCTACTCGCAAGGTGAACTGACCGAGACCAACTATGGCCGCGACCATCATCCACGCTGTTTCAGCGTCTTCATGGCCGGGGCCGGGGTCAAGCGCGGCATCACATACGGAAGCACCGACGAGTACTGCTATAACATCACGGAAAATCCCGTTCACGTGCATGACCTCCAGGCCACCATCCTTCATCTCATGGGCGTTAACCACGAGCGCCTCACCTTCCGCTTCCAAGGCCGGGACTTCCGTCTAACCGATATCGAAGGCCACCTCGTCAAGGGCCTGTTGGCATAGCGCACTGAGGGAGCGAATCCCTCGACAACGGTCCGACCCGTCCGCCCCGTCCGCCCCGTCCGCCCCGTCCGACCCGTCCGCCCCGTCCGACCCGTCCGACCGCGTCCCTGCCGCCATATGACTCCTCACTCTTCGACCCACTCCAGTTGCCGGTCCAATATCTCTCCGCTAAACCGGTCGATCGCAACATGCAGCCAATATCGGCGTTCGGATTTAACAACGAATTCCGCAAACCCCTTTGCACCGGATGGGTAACGACCGGCCTGGGCTATTACATCGATCATGAGGTTCCAGGTCCGCGTATTGGCGATCGGAACCAGCGCCTTAAGGATGCTTTCCCTCCGTCGCTTAATGCGTTGATCTTCGCTCCCTTTTTCCGTTGCACCGAACACCTGCCCTAAATCGCCCGAATATCCGCGGTACACAAAGGCACCTGAAATGGCATCCCTTACACCGCGTCCGGTCAACTCCGCACGCTGGCGGAGCGCGCCTTCTTCAGCGACAGTCCTTCTGACCAGCGCCTGGCTGGCGATCTTGGCCTCTTCTGGAGTGAGATAGGTTCCATCGGTCTTTGCAGATCCTCGTAAAACGGCCTCGAGCACTTCGGGGTGCCGAGTATTGAGATTGAGCACACCACCGACCAACGGGTCAGCGCTCTGGAAATCCCCCAGGGTAAAGACGTCCAGAAGCGCGGCGTCCGCAGACTCTTGCGTGAAAAAATCCAATTGCTTCCAGGGAGTGCCGCGAAAAGCGTTCCCCATCTCCAGCACCGACTCGAATGGCCGGTTGAGAACGAGCGACCGGCTCTCGCTGTTGCTGGTGACCATGCCCAGCCCCGCCTTCGGAAAGCTACCAAACGGCTCGGCCCATGCCCCGTCAGCCCGCCGCACCACGCCGTCGGGGTCGGCATAATGGGGCCGCCCCGTGAGATTATTTATAAAAAGTTGCGCGAACGTATCTTCATGTTCGCGCCGGGTGATCCAGCCGCCGGCCAAGGGCTCCCATCCCCGATAGTCCATGTTGGCGGAGGCACGACTGCTGGGCCAAAGCGTTTTGGTGTTGGCGATCTCACCGGCAACAAACAACAACCCGAATCGGCTCGTCCTGGGATCGACCGCAAAATAGCGCCCGTCCGCCTGCACTGCATCGCACGAGGCCGCAGCCAACGCCCCCCGCGGAAAGTGGAGCTTTTCGTCATACGTTTTCCACGAGTTCCCGTCCCGGTATTGGAGGGCCAACTTGATCGAACTCCCACATGTGACCCCGTAGGTGTCCATCCCCGGGGCTCGCGGCTTCGGAATACGGAAAGAACCCATGTAAACACCGATTCCTTCAGCTGAAGACGGCTGGGGCCCTGGCTGGTAGAGTTCACGTCCGGTGCTGTCCTTGAAAACACCTTGGGTATTTCCCGGTCCGACATCCGCCAGGCTTCCCACCGGGTAATTGCGGGCGGTGATCCATTTGGGCTCATCGTAATACTCATTAACCGTCACACGGAATTCGATGGCCGTCTCGTCCCCAGTGCACCGCTGCGCAGTCGACAAAACCTGACCTGCCGGTTCGCTGTTAACGATCACGTTAACGCTCCTGGCCGCCACTTTCGGGCTTCCCGGGGTCATCGCCACAAAGCGGAACTCTCTTGGTCCAATGCCCGGCGGCGCTTTGGCGTTGCCATGGGGATTCCACACAACGGGACACATGAAGATGTCAGTCTTGATCGCCGGGGCCGGGGGCTGTGGGGATTGCACAGCACGCACATCCCGTACGCCAAAAAGATAAGGCAGGTTTTCCACGCCAACCACGCGCCCTGGAAACGCTGGGTTGGGCCTCGCTCCACTTTGGAACTCGATGACGGTGGGGAATCCATCGCTATCCCACTGGTCAATCAGATTGGCCATAATCTGCAGGATCTGCACGTCCACGTTCCTCTCGCCTGGGCTCAGGAGCCCGCTGAACAGCCCGCCTTCCACCGAAACCGCTTTGGCATCCGCTCCCGCAGAGGCGTAGTAGCCAGAGGTTTTCCCTAGCGAACCCGCTAAAATCGACGCTTTCAAAAGCTCGACAAAGTCGGGTTCCCGCCGTCGGCTTGCCACCTCTGCCAAACACAGAATGCTCCCATTCCCTTCGTGATCGTAGGTCCACGGATCCGCCGCCGAACGCCGCCACATTCCAAAATACCGGTACACAGCATCTATCTCGCTCCGGTTAGCAACCGTTGACCGGCCCAACAGGTTTAGGCGATTAAGCGCAAAACGGGTTTTCACCAAGGGCTCCCCTCCCCGCGCCAAGCTGCCATCACTCCGCACGAACGGCTTCCCTTCTGGAATCCGTACTTGCAGGAAATTGGGATTGATCAGGTCATCACGACCGTAGGCTGAATTGCCACCGCTCCCGGACATTATCCGGGGTCGGTCGACTTCCCGAAACACGGAAGGTTGATTCAAGTCCCTGGAAAACGTGGTGAGGTATTGGAGGATGTTTTGGGATACGGCCATCTGTTTGTCTTGCCCCGCGCCGATGGGAGGCAAAGCATCTTGCATGAATGTTATCAGTGCCTGCCGACTGGTAAAAAGCCGGTCAGTTTGCTCCTCGAAAACGGACGCATTTCTCGGAGACAGAAACCGCTGGGGCGCTGCCATCCAGAGATTAAAGTAGCTTGGAGCATGGATATCGTAGCCAGCCTTCAAGGAACCCTGTGCCTTGAGCGAAGCGAAATTGCGCCAGCCTACAATCCGGTCAATTTGATTTTGCGCGAGGTAAAGATCAGGACCGTCCACCCCCGTTGGAAGCGCCCTGAGGTCCGCACTGGAAAGCGCGTTCTTAGTCGACAACTGCACGCTGTTTAACCCCGAGGGATACCCCACTGCATTGATATCCAACAAACCGCCCGCGTGGTAAATCGTGTATGCAAAACGCCCCAAAACTGAATCTTCGGAGCCAGCCTCTGAAAGGGACGTGCTCCACTCCGTGGGGTTGGCCCCGTTCCGGCTTAGGCAGATCCAATCCGGAGCCACAAAGCCCTCTTCACCCTCGGTTTTGGGCATCAAACTGGTGGCACTGTTAGGATCCCGTCGCGGTAGCAATAGTGGCTTGTTCCAACGCTCCAGCCCGATTCGCCTCCCGTTCTTGGAGCCCATAAGAGTCGAAGACTGGCTCGACGGCCCTGCGGCCCGTTGGCTTCCGCGCGCTCCTGACTCGTACGCTTTCCCGGTGTAGAAAGCCGCCCCATAGGCGCTTCGCTTCAGGAGGTTCGCAGGAAGGGAACCCGCGGGATTCAGCCCGGCACGCGCAGGAAGCGCGGCACCGGGTTTTGGAAGGTAGACAGGGTGGGCTCCCGTCCCGACTGCGAGGGATCCTGCGACGATTTCTTGCCGAAGATCCCCCAGCACCGTTTGTAGCCCAGTATCAGCCACCGCTTGTGCGCTGAGCCCTGCGACGCTGCCGTCAGCCACCTGGCGGCTCAGCAAAACCTGGCTCAGGAATGCGACCACGACCACAGTGATCAAGACAACCATTGCCAACACGAGCACCAGTGCAACCCCATGGTGGCCCCACTTTAGGGCGCGCAAATTCCTCACCATCCCGAGAGGGTAAAAGTGCGCTCGTAAATCCGGACTCCAGCACCGGCGATCGATTCCCCGCCCGCATCGGCCAGCGCCCGGCGCCAATGCGATTGGACCAGAATCGGAGGCCGTTGTTCTAAATCAGCAGGTCGAGGGTCTTCCAAAACCTCAACCAGCGTCGCCATCGACTTGATTCGGATTCTGGCTTCCGGTTCCAAGAGAGCCAGGGAAACACTGATTGCAGCCACATCGACAAGCCCCGCGCGTTCCCATCGGGCCGCCCCGGAATCCGCACCGACGCACAGATAGGCCTTCTTGGTGCTCCTATCGTACCACCGTGAGCCGGGGCCGAAACCCTGCGCCAAGTCGTCGCTGAGGGTCGGAGCCGTTCCCGCCTGCAACTGATTGCGGGCGGGCGATGGCGCAGGCACCACGGGGACTTGGGAATAGGTCCCGTTCTTGAGCACAAAACAAAATTCCATTCGAAATACCTGGTCGCCCAACACATCAAAATCGCTATCCTCGCCAAGGTAGGCGGGGAATTGCCCCACGGTCGAAGGCCACCGCCCCTCCAGAGTTGTTTGTACGAGCGGCACGGCCTTTTTGGCAGGATAGTTCAAGAAGACCGCACTGCCGCGCACCCCCAGGGATGAACCACCATCCCATGCAAGACTCTTGCCTAGCCGCTCAAGTTGGCCCTTGCCATTGCACCGGTATCCCACGAGGGCCACGGTGCTTCGCGCGTAGGCTTCATCGCTGCCGTTGAAATACGCCGGCGCTTCACTGTAGAAGAACATCTTGTCATTCGCCCCGCCCGAATCGCCAGTGATGTTGGCGAACAGACAATCCATGTCCCGGCGCTTGATCATCCGCCCGAAGTCTTCCTCCATTCTCGCAAATATTGCGGCGGCTTGTTGGTCGGCTTCGATCTGCTTCCGGGTATTCCGCGCAACCAACGCCGTATTTGAAAGCAGCGAGGTGAGAGTGATACCCAGCATTGCAAGCACCGAGGCAGCTGCTAACGCTTCCAGGAGACTGAAGCCTGCCGCGGTTTCCAGCCGACTCGTTGGATTCATCGGCGAGATAAGCGCACCACACTCTCCAAACTGCCCACATACCGGGTAGGCCATCCTTCCCCCCTGTCCGCTGCGGCGGGCCAACTAACCATCACGCGCGCACACAACTCCCTGGGATCCTCAAACGAGCTCGCCTCCACACCCACGCTCACCACGTAAACCGAGTC
Organism: Spartobacteria bacterium; assembly: GCA_043788785.1. Taxonomy (GTDB): domain Bacteria; phylum Verrucomicrobiota; class Verrucomicrobiia; order Chthoniobacterales; family Chthoniobacteraceae; genus CAIURC01. The sequence goes on from JAYVTN010000514.1 coordinate 12,047, forward strand.
CGTACTAAAACTGCGTCCTGCGAATCCTTGGGAGTCGCTGCTTACAAAGAGCTTTTGGGGAGAATCCGATACGCTGCGCCCTAAAGGGAGCTGCAGTCCGTACCTGGGGCTGGTATGGTCTGGGGTAACAGAAGCGGCCTTCAAATCTGCCATCACGCTGGCACTGATGCCCGAAGCCGCTCTTTGGTGGTGCGCAGCCTCTTGGGTCTTGAGGCCCTGCGGCAACAAGCCCACCACGGCCACCAGGCAGAACCCCGCAATCCCAATCGCCAAGGCGAGTTCCACCATCGTGAAGCCCTGGTTGTGCGTAGGTACCGGCTTGTTTCTGTAGTGACACGTGCGCTCC
>JAYVTN010000515.1:0-2668 GCA_043788785.1 Spartobacteria bacterium
TTATGTCCTGCACCAAAATCGACCCTGCGCTCCATCAGCAGAGAAAGCCTGATTGGATCAAGGTGCGATTGCCCTCTAATCCGGTATTCTTCTCCACCAAAGCGCTTATTTCCGACCTGAAGCTGCATACGGTGTGCGAAGAAGCCCAGTGCCCCAACCGGTGGGAATGCTGGAGCCAGGGGACGGCCACTTTCATGATTGCCGGGGAACGCTGCACCCGGGCTTGCGGATTCTGCGCGGTAACCACAGCCAAACCTTTCGCCCTCGAAGAAGATGAACCCCAGCGGGTAGCCCAAGCCGTATTAAGGATGAAGCTCAAGCACGTGGTCATCACAGCGGTCGCCCGTGACGACCTCAAAGACGGCGGTGCGCGTCATTTTGCCCGGACCATTGAAGCGGTCCGTGAGACCGTGCCAGGCATTGTCATCGAGGTGTTGACGCCGGATTTCCACGCCAAGGAGGAGTGCCTACAGATGGTAGCAGCCGCCAAACCCGAGGTTTTCAATCACAACATCGAGACTGTGGAACGGCTCACCCCGCTGGTGCGTTCCCGGGCGAAGTACCGTCTCTCGTTGCAGGTGCTGCGGCGGATGAAAGAGATCGCCCCCAAGATGGTGACCAAAAGTGGCATTATGCTGGGTTTGGGGGAGACCGAGCCCGAGATCCTCCAGGCCATGGATGATTTGCGGGCCGTCGGAGTCCAAGTCCTCACGATTGGCCAGTATCTGAGGCCTTCCCCACAGCATTTGCCTGTCGTGGAATACGTGCATCCCGACATGTTCAAACAATACGGGGAACTCGGGTACTCCAAAGGGTTCGACCATGTGGCTTCCGGGCCGTTAGTGCGCAGTTCCTATCACGCGGCCGATTATCATCCGGTCCCCCGATGAATGAGGCGCAGTCGCCGCTGGACAGGCGCAATGTGGGGGCGTTAATCCCAGCGTACTTGGAAGAACGGCATATCCGGGAAGTGGCCCGCCGCGCCCGGGAACAGCTGGATACCGTCCTGGTGGTCGATGACGGATCCACCGACTCCACGGCGGCAGAAGCTCGGAAGGCCGGGGTGGAAGTGCTCCTGCACACCCGCAACCAAGGCAAAGGGGCTGCAATCAAAACTGGATTGCGCGAGCTCAGTCCAAGGCCCGGAATCCAGTACATCCTTATTCTCGATGGCGACGGCCAGCATCTCCCCGAGGAAATCCCCCGTTTCCTGGCGGAAGCCAACCATTCGCATTCCGCCCTGATCATGGGCAACCGCATGAGCGAGTCCCGGAAAATGCCGCTGGTGCGTCGGCTCACCAATCAATTCATGTCAGCCCAGGTCAGCCGTGTGTGCGGGCAATCCATTCCCGACACGCAATGCGGATTCCGGATGATCCGGAGGGATCTGGTGCCTACGATCTGCGGGTGCCAAAGTAGTAATTATGAATTTGAGAGCGAGATGCTTGTTATCGCATCCCGGCTCGGGCACCGGATCGGCTCGGTACCGGTGAGCACCGTTTATGGAGGAGAAAAGAGCAAGATCCGCCCCGTGAGCGACACGATCCGGTTCATCCGCCTGATGTCCCGGCTCAAAGCTTCCAACCCCGGCCCGGCGGTTTAGACCCATGCCTGAATCCTTGGAACCTTTTGCCCGACAGATTATCGAAGTACTGCACCGGGCCGGATACACGGCGTACTACGCAGGCGGCTGTGTCCGGGACATGCTCCGGGGCCAAGCGCCCCATGATTACGACATCGCCACCAGCGCGCGTCCCGAAGAGGTGCAAAGGCTTTTCGCACGTACCGTAGCGGTCGGAGCGCAGTTTGGCGTGGTGTGCGTCCTGCTTGGCGGCACGGAGTTCCAAGTCGCCTCGTTCCGGGCCGATGGGATCTACATTGATGGACGTCATCCCGAGGACGTGACCTTTTCCTCGCCCCTTCAGGATGCCGAGCGCCGGGATTTCACGGTGAACGGGATGTTTTACGACCCGCTCACGGCCGAGGTGATCGACTATGTGGGAGGCCAAAAGGATCTCCAAGCGGGGGTGCTACGGGCCATCGGCGATCCCGTTGCGCGTTTCACGGAGGATCGCCTGCGGATGCTGCGGGCTGTAAGGTTCACAGCGACCATGGGTTTTGAGATCGAGCCCGGCACCTGGGAAGCCGTGCGCCAGAACGCTGCCCATATCCACAAAGTCAGCGCGGAACGAATCCGGGAAGAATTGGTGAAGATCTTCCTCTCCCCGCAACGCGTGCGCGGATTCGATCTGCTCGACCAGAGCGGATTGATGGCGCAAGTCCTTCCGGAAATCGAGCGGCTCAAAGGTTGCGAACAGCCGCCACAGTTTCATCCCGAAGGGGATGTGTTTGTTCACACGCGCCGGATGTTGGAGTTGCTGCCCGCCGCGGTCTCCACCCCGCTGGCGTTCGCGGTCCTTTTCCATGATATCGGCAAGCCGGGCACCTTCACCTTGGACCCGGCGGAGGGCCGGATTCGCTTCAACGGCCACGACAAACTCGGGGCCACCATGACGGAGGAAGTCATGACCCGGTTGCGATTTTCGCGTCGGGAGATCGAGGCAACCGTGGAGGCGGTCGCCCAGCACATGGTCTTTAAGGACGTCCAGCAAATGCGCGTTTCCAAGCTCAAGCGTTTCATGTCCAGGCCAGGGTTCGAGGACGAGAT
>JAYVTN010000516.1:0-4884 GCA_043788785.1 Spartobacteria bacterium
CGAGCCGGTTCAGCGTGTAGCACAGTGTGGTGTGCGACAATACCTGGTCCCCGGAGGATTTGAGGTTCAGAAAATCGAACTGGTAGATTCTTTTGGGCTTCAGCGTCGCGAGGGAAATCAGCAATGTGCGGCCGTCCGGGCTGAGGGTCAGTTTCCCGGGAACGACCCTGGTGACGTCCTTCTGGGCGGCCCCATAATGTTGCGAGTACGGGTAGAAATAGTGCTGCACCTTCAAGCTGTGGAGGTCCTCAGCGGTCTTGGGATTCAATGGTTGGGTAAAGGTCAGCTCAAAGCCGTCCTTTAGAAGGCGCGTCGAGAGAACCTCGAAAACCGGTTTCCCGTTGTAAACGATCCGTTGCAGCCCTTCGGCCGGGCCACCCCAGCCGCGCATGGTTTGTCCCACGTACAGGGATTTGCCATCGGGAGCAAAGCAGAGGCGGTTGTTGCCGGCCCGCAAGCCGCTGCTTGTGAGGAACATCGTACAGGCGCCTTGCCAAGCCCCGTCAACCTTCTCCAGCATGACGCGTAGGATCCGTTCACCGCTCTCGTCGGGTACGAGCATCTGTCCAGCAAAAGGACCAAACTTGCCTTGGGTGAGGTCGAAGACCGGTTGGGCCGGGGAATTAGCCATAATCCCGTGGGGAAAGAGCACGGCAGCCTCGGTGCGCATGGTCTCGAGGGATTCCAAGGGCTCCAGGAGCGGGTCGCGCTGCGGGTTGTCGGCCATGAATGCCTTGTCCCATACCAGGGAAGAGGGGTGCCCGTAGAACTTGCCCTTCTCCACATGGTAAAGGGGGCTGGTCGGACGGAAATCGCCCTGGTTGTCTGTCACCCAGAGGCTGCCGTCGGGTCCCATGCAGAGCCCGTTATTGGCCCGGAATCCACTGGCCCATGGGATCAAGGAACCATCGGGCCGGATTTTCACGACCCACCCGCGCCATTCCACACCCGAAAAGTTGCGCCCGCGTCTTCCGATGGGCGAAAACACGCCCCGGGTGGTGTCGAAAGTGGTGCCATTGTGGGAGGCGGTGCCGATGTTGAGGAACCAGTTGCCTTCGCCATCGGATACCGGTCCGACCACCGACTCGTGGTAGTTTCCGCTCACACCCCATGCTTGGGAGATGGTTTGGTACTGGTCGGCTTTGCCGTCCTTATCCGTATCGGTAATGCGGGTCAGTTCCGGGAATTGGGGGACGAGGATCTGGGTGTCGTTCTCGACGAGCACGCCCAGGGGTTCGTGGAGGGAGTTGTCCGAAAATGTGCGCCACTTGAAAGCGGCCGGATCCGAGGCTGGAGTTCCAAAGAGGATTCCCGAGCGGCGGGTTACGACCACCAGTTCGCCTTTGGAGGTGAATGCAAGGCCCCCGATTTCAGGGGCAATGCCCTTGGGCAAAGGGATCTCCTCAACGGTGTAGGCTTCTTGAGCCTCAAGCCCGGCGGCCAGCAGGGCCATCATCAAAATGCTAAGACAACGGGTGCGCGGATTCATCACGGTTCCTCCGAAGGTGGACGCTCGGCGACGGGTGCCGGGATAGCGGGTTTGATGGTGGCGCCTGGTGTGAAGGCCACGTTGAGGATGAAATAATCTCCATGGTCGGCAGGGATCACCAAGGTGTTGGCTTCCCATGCGCCTTGGTCGCAGCGGATCTGGTCCCGGACGGAGGCATCGAAGCTCAAGCGCACCGGTTCTGGGGGTTGGTCGATGCGGCAATGGAGGAGGAACCCATCTTTGTTGGGCAGGATCTGTTCGTGGACGACCATTCCTGCGACTTGATAGGTGAATTCCGGGCTGCCGTTGAGCATGCGGTAGCCCTTGAACACAGGCTTGGCCACGGGTTTCCCTCCAATGGGCAGTGGCCCCGCAGCCTTGAAGACCAGGGTGCCTTCCAAGGTAGGCACATGGTCGAAGGACTTGCGGCCCCCGCCCGTACCGCTCCCCCAGTAAGGGGTCATGTCCAGGAACCCACCGGTCCACGCATACATTAAACGGCACTCGGTGGCATCCCACACATAGGCGAATTCCGGTCCGAAGCTCACTGCGATGCCTGCAGGCAGCCCTGGAACAGGGTCAATAGGTTTCCCCTTGGGCTCATCGCGGCCGGTTTCGGGATTGTATCTCAAAGCCGGGAGGCCGTGTCCGTGGTTGGATAAAACGGCGGGATCCAGCCCCGGGTTGGGAACAAAAGAGCGCACCACCAGAGGTGTCTCGCGGGTGCCCATGGGATGGGAGTTCACCCCGCTTCGGGCTAAGGCATCGACCGCAGTCGGGCCCTTGAACTGCTCCGTGATGGCTGCCTCCAAGGGTTCGCCTTCCCCGCGAACCCGCATGATACCGCGCATGACCGTCCCATGACCGGGGAAGGTGCAGACATAGGGATACTCGCCGGGTTCTTGTGGGGCATCGAATTCGACGGTGGTTGAAACCCCTGGGGCTGCAAGCCGGGCCGATGCGAGGACTTCGGGCGTATTCGGAATGAAATCCTTGGAGAACGCTTCCTGACCCATCGCCATGGCTTGGGCTATCACCGTATCTGCCTCGCCCGGGGCAACGATGAGAAGGTTGTGGGGCATCACACAGGTATTCTTGAGGGTAAGCACCACTGGGGTGCCGACTCGCACGTCAAAACGGGTTGTCCCAAAGCGCAAAGCTGCAGGGACTACCGTGACCAGCACCTTGACCGGGCGCACCGCTGGGGCGGGCTGGGGCTTCGATTCGCTCTGGGCGTGCGCACCCGCACTCCAGAGCCACAGCGCCGGCCCGAGACAATGCACAAGGGCCCGTATTCTCTTTAAAGACACGTTCATGGGGAATCCCGCCCGTTCGACAGGAGCCGGAAGCGGGCCCCGCAGTTAGCCCGAAATCCGAATCGGTTGCAAGGGACGGTTCTTGTGTGGCGTGAGGTGCCCGCCCGTATCTTCGGAACGGGTTTGCGGGAAAGGTCGGCGACGGCCAAATGCTTCGTTTCGGGGCGTGGCCCGGTCATTGCACCTCCTCTGCGGGGGAGATCTCGCCTGCTTAAGCTCGGTGCTGCGATGTATCCGCAGATTGCGGGCAGATAGGACAGATGTGGGCGGTGGATGACATCACTCGAGGTTGAGGATGAGGACGAGGCGCGAGGATGAGGCGCGAGGATGAGGCGCGAGGATGAGGCGCGAGGACGAGGCGCGAGGACGATTCTGGAAGGCCAACGGCCTGATCTATTCCAGCCCAGGGCAACGCCCTGGGATCCGACCCCACCGACGGCGAAGCCCTGAAAGGGCGCCCTAATCTGCCCCGATTTCCACGGCTCACGGCGATCTCTTGCGCATCGTCTCGCAAAGGCGCATCGTACTTACGCGCGAGGTTTGTGACCGGCCCTTACCCCGTCATCTGCGGATCAACCCATGATCGGGGGGGCGGACGAAATGAATCCGCAGATGCCAGGCAGATTGACCAGATGATGGGCCGTGTTCCTGGGCCACTCCCGACCGCCAACCAGAAATGCTGAGTGCAGAGTCTCGAATCGGGATCTGGGCGCAGAACGCGCTCTGGCACCGCACGGAAGGCTCACGCCAAGACGCAAAGACGAAAAAACTCCGGAGCCGGGCTTCCCCGGCCTGAGTTTCCTGGGCGAGGAGTTCGCGCACCAGATCGAAGATCAAGCGATAAATCTTAACGGCTACCATGGTGCGAGGGCAACACTACGCTGCCATCCGAAGTCGTCTGTCGCTTCAAGCACTCCAAGATCTTGAGGGTGGGTTAAGCCCGTTCACTGTTGCTGGCGGTAAGGTCCTTGATAATCTTCCGAGCCAGTCTTTCGTTGACCTCGCGGTGCCGGGGAACTGGTTGGGTCACGCCCGTCTGCGGGTTGTGGTAAATGTCATGGCACCCGCCATGCCGCAGAAGTGTGCAGCCCGCGCGCTCAAGTGCCTGGACAAGGTCTCGCTGTTTCACGCGACTTCAAGCTCTTCTTCCTTGCGGATGCCCGGGATCTCCTCAGCGTTGAAAGTCTCATGGAGATCGCGCAGGTGTTCCTTGAGGTCGGCCAAGTCGTCGCCTTGTGTCCAGTGGTCGGGATACGAGTTCAGGTAACCGAGATAGCGTCCGTCCGCTTCCTTCCAGTAGGTGATTCGGATCTTCATCGGGACACCTTCGCATCGGCTGACGACAATGGCGAGGCGCGATTAAGGGCCGACCCCAAGCTCAGCGACTGCGGAGGCTAACGCGCTGGTTGCACTGCGGACAAAGGGGGAGGCCGGAAGGCTGGGGATTCGCGCACCACGCTCCCAAGGGCCACCACGGCTAGCTTTTGATGCGGAGCCGAGGGGGTGGCAGCGTTGACGTGGATGGCGCCAACCCTTCTCATGCAGACAGCGGATTGCTTTTTGTACACTCACCTTCAGGACGTTGGACGTGCCCCAGTCCAAGCGCCCAGGCGCGCTCAGATGGAGTCAATTCCGCTCCTCAAAGGTGGTACATTTTGAGCCCGGTTAATTCGACCGCAGGTGGTACACTTTGAGTGACCGCTGACATCCGGCCCGGAAGGCAACTCTAGGCCGAGTGGGATTCGGACCGGAGATACTGGATTGAATTTCTCTGCCGCCTCTGCCGCCTCTGCGGCCTCTGCGGCCTCTGCGGTTAAAGATAGCAGTCTGCATAACGGGGCGGATGCTTTCGTGGGGGCGATGTTCGGTAGATGCTGCCCGGCCTGGTTGCCACAGCCAAGTTTACCGCAGAGGTGGCAGATAGACGAGCCAGGCATGCTAACTTGGCGGCGGGTGGCATGCTGAAGCATGAACTCCGACACGCCCGTGCCCAAGAATTGGCCAGTCTCCGTTTTGGAGCAAATTGCTAACTGGAGAGCCGGATGCGGGAAATCCGCCAGTCCGGTTCGGTGGGAGGGG
>JAYVTN010000517.1:0-4825 GCA_043788785.1 Spartobacteria bacterium
CAAACCGAAGGACCCGCTCGTTAAGTTCCTCGGGCGAATAGTCCAGCCGCGCATGCGGGTAGCGTTTGAGATAGAGGCTGCGGATGGCGCCAAAAGTGCGTTGGCCATCAAAAAGAGTGGCCAGGAAGTAGTCCTCGGCCGTCATCCGGAAATACTGGAGGGAAACGGGATCCTTGATGACGTAGTAGGTGCGCCCTTCGTAGACCTGCTGGCTGATGATTAAGTCCTTGCGCAAGGCCGGCAGCACCACATTCTCCTGCTGAGGGGCCGCAGGCGGGGACTGGGACTCGGCTTTCATGGTCAATGCGGGCGCGGGCGGGGTCCCGGGACCAACTAGCGTGCCAGAAGTTTCTCGAAGTCAGCCGTGGCGCGCATCCCCGATTTAATCCGGTGATCGGCGTTGTCGATGAGGACTTTGACGCGGAACATGCCACTGGCGGCATCGATGCGGGGATCGACAAAGGACACCTTGCCGGTGAACGTCTGGTTGGTAAGGACGGGCATCTTCACTGTCACAGGTTGATCGATGCGGATGGAAGTCATCAGCTTGGGCTCGAGATAGAACTGCGCATAGACCTGGTCGATGTTGACGATGTCCATGAGCTTCTCGACGCGGTCGATGCTTTCGCCCGCTTCCTTGTACCGCTTGACGACGATGCCCGAAAGCGGGGAGCGCACGCTCTTCTCCTTGAGGGAGACTTCGGCCGAACGATGCAGGATCCGGGAAAGCTCAAGCTGGGCTTTTTCTTCCAACGCTTTCTCGTGGCTTGCGATCTTTTCGTTGAAAAGAGCTTGGGCGCCTTTGCTTTTGAACTCAGAGAGTTCAATGAGTTTTTGGGTGCGCTGGACTTCGAGTTCCTCCTTGTCTGCCCGCAATTGAACGAGGATTTGGCCTTCCTTGACCGTATCGCCTTCTTCGACCAGGACCGCGGTGATGACTTCCTGGAAGACCGGGGAGCTCACGCTGACCTGCTTGAGAGGCATGACCAGGCCTTGGGCCTCCGGGTCTCTTTTCTCTTGGGCTGGGCTACCGGTGGTCGCCAACACCAAGGCGCCAAGGCCCGAGGCAATAAACAATTTGGAAGAGGATTTCATGGGACTCGTTCTTTTCAGCCGATCATTCGCATTTGGACCCACGCCCAGATCTTCTGAAGGCTCAGCCATAGCAGAGGCCGGCGTTCGAGATCGATCTTGGCTCGTCCAGTCAGGCCCGGGCGCATGGCGCTTCGGATATCGGCGGGGATGTCGATATTGGGGAAAGTGATGATGAAAACGTTGCGTGTCTCGCGTGCGTAAACCGCAGAACTGATTTGCTGTGCGCTGGTCAAGGAGGCATCCAAGCGTCGGGCGCTCTGGCTGTAGAGAATGAAGTGCACCGGTTTTGCGGCGTCGGCCCCCGCCCTGTGGAGGACCTCTTCGACACGGCCGATCTGCTTTTCATCGACATCGACCTGGAGTTCCCAGTGGGTGAGGGAGGCCACTTCGGCAAACGTCGTGCCCGGCTGAATGAATTCACCCGCGTGGAGTTCGATATCTTTGGTGACCACAACGCCTTCAATCGGGCTGCGCAGCGTGGCAGCCTCCATGTCGGCCCTCAGTTTTACGGCGTTCTGGTCGGTCACCCTGGCTTGGAGCAATGCCACTTGTGCGCTGCCTTCGTCTCCGAGGGCCCGGTAACGTTCCGCATCGGCCTGTAGCCGTTGCCTTTCTTGCTCGTTGGTTGCCAACTCGGTTTCAACCCGCTTGGTGTCGAGCTGGGCAATGGGCGTTCCTTTTTTGACCGTATCGCCTTCGCGCACAAAAATCTTTTCGACGCGGCCTGGGATTTCAGGAACGACGGCGTTGCGCAGCATGGGTGAGAGCACACAGTTGCCATCGACCCGGTCCAGTTTGGGATAAAAACAGAGCAGGAAAATGAGCGTGGCCACCAGGGTGCTCTTGATCCAGAAACGGCGCTTCTTGTTTCCAGTCAGGAGAAGCCGGGCATTCCGGAATCGGCGGGTCGCTGGCAGGAATGGCAGCGAGGAGTAGTCCTCGGCGGCTTGCAAGGAACGGCTGGTATGGCTGGACAACCACTCCGAGATACGGGTGGGAGCGGGAACCTCGCTATTGCCTGGAGCCGATTGGAAGAAGCTTTCGGAGGTGCTTTCGGCAAAGAACACACCGATGAGCTCCTTTTTGGCATTCAGCAGCGGCGCAAGCACAGCGCTCACGACATGGGAAAGGTCGAAATAGGCCAGATCGATCTGGTCGGTCGCTGGAAGCGCCAGGGCCGTCGCGCTTTCCTCTTCCCCGTTGCTTTGCTGGAGAGCCTCGGCCCTGGCCAACAAATCCTTTTTACTTAAGGTCACCATCTCCCCGGAGGCATGGGCGCGCACGAAAGCGGCCATGGCCTTAACCATACTGCTCTTTTTTTCAACGATTTCCTGGCCGGAGATAGCCAACACCTTCCAGCGATCCCCATGAACGGTCAAAAGCGAGCAGCGCTCACAGCCGACCAGGTCGCGGCCATAATTGGCAGCGAGCCGGGCCACTTCCAAAGGATCCAAGGCCCCCACTAGATCACTGCTGAACCGTAGCAGGTGCTGAAGGCGCTGGGTTTCGAGCACTAAATTGCCCAAACGCCGCGCCTGGAGGTGCTGCTCGACATACGCGGCAAGGGACGTGAGGAATGTGGAAAATTCCGCTAGGTTTTGGGCCCCCACATAGGGCTGCAACCATACTTGGGCGATGCCCAGGACCTGCTCCTTGAGAAAGAGCGGTACCTGGACGAAAGGATACGGGGTCCGGTTATGGCCGGGTTCCACCGGCGTGCCCCGGATTTGTTCGAGTTGCGAGCGCAGGGAACCGGGCTCGGATTGGCTTTGGGAAGAGGCGAAAACCACAGGCCGTTTGGTTTCCACTACCTCTGTCAAGATCCTCAGCAGGTTTGCCCGCTGGATTTCGTCGCTCTGGAAAAGACTGGATTCGAACTCGATCTGGGCGGCCAGCTGGAACTCGCTTTTTCCTTCGGTTTGGCTTTTGCTTACCAGCCAAACAGCGGCCCCCTTAGCATCGCAGGCTTGTGCAACCCTGGCCAAGTATTGCTCGAAGAACTCTTCGCTACGCATCTCCTTCTTGCTTAGAGCGGCGATTTCATCCACCAGGCGCTGGATGCGGGCTCGTGCGGCTTCGATATTTTGTTCTTGGGCCATGTGCGGGGGCAGGGAAAGTAGGCGGTGGGCGGCTAAATGCAAGGAAGCGCGTACAAGCGGACAGTGGGTGCGCTATTTAGGCTCGGGAAGCGGGGCGGGCTCGGGGCTGATCTGCCGGTAGCACGCCATGAAGGCGGCCAAGCCCGCCGGTAACACGAGCGGCAACCAAACATGGGTCGCCTCGAAGAGGGAAAGGGCTGCCATGGTATAGGCCACCAAGGAGACTGCGGCCCAAAAGACCACCGCACCGCGGCTCCAGCGCGGGGCAAAGAAACCCGCCAGCGCCGTCACCGCGATCAGCACGGCGTCAAACCAATGGCTTACCCGTTGGATGAATGCCCTGTTTTGGATCGTGGCGATCCCGGCCGCAAAAAGCTCGCCGCTCGAGCCGGGCAGCCCGGTGGCCAGGGAAAGCGATTTTGCTCCGGGATCGGTGCGCGCTAACAACAATAAGCGGCCGTCGAGGTACTCGCGCGGGACGGTGACCGGGATTTTGGAGTCTACCTGGGCACTGGCGAGGACCAGATCTTCAAAGCTTATCCGGGTGCGGGCCACGGCAAAGTTGACGCGCATCTCGCCTCGTTGGTTGATGGGAATACTCAGATGCGGGCCTACTTTGATCGCTGAGCCGATCTGGACGCTTACCTCATTGGCGGTAACCTGTTCCCACATGATCACTGCTTGAAGGACAAAAGAGGGAACCACTTGGCCCCGGTAACGCCAGAGCAACGGGACGGAGTGTTGGGGGCCAGCCGAGACATTGATGAAGCCCGTGGAGGCCGAAAGCCTAAGTTCCTCTTCGGCTTGGGCGTGGATGGCCGTGAACTCTGGAATCTGGGCCGCGCTTCCCGCAACCGAATGAATTAAGGGGACTTCCTCCAGAGGGGGGATCGTTTGGGCATCCTCGGGAATTCCCAGTTGGCTGGCTAAAAGGATTTTCGGGGTCTTAAGGAGGCTTTCACGTAGGATTTTCCGATATTGGGGGATCTTGGAGCGACCTCCTTGTTTGGCCGCCACGTTTTCCCAATCCAGAATCTCATCAATGGCCACCGCGGCGGGTTTGAAATTGTTAGCCGACTGGAGAAAGAGCGCGAAGTCCAAGGGCGTCCACGGCAAGGGATGGTCCTTGAGGCAGCTCTCGTCGATGGCAACCAAAGTCAGGGGAGCGCTTTTTTGGTCTTTGGTGCTGTTGCGCCCCAAGAGGTCGGCAAAGGCTTCATCGACGCGAGCCAAGGGCTCGCGTTGGGACTCCCGCATCAGAAAAAGACCGACCAGGAGCACCAGAACCACGAAATGAGCGCAGGCACGGGGCATTGGGCACCTTAGAAGCCAATAGGGTTGCTGCGCCAATCCCAAAATATCGACAGCTCCGGATATTTGAGGTCCTGTGCTGGCCAATGCCCCAACCGGGCCGGGCCGGAGTGGAGAGAAGCGGCGAATCCGCCCCGGAGCCGGCGGGCGAACGGCCCCCTTGTTTGAATATGACGACTGGAGGCCGGGATTCCCCCGCACCCTCCGGGGCGGTACCAAGACACCGCGCCACACCCCATAGGCGCTAACTTGGCGGCGCCTTCAACAGGCTAGCCTGAACTCCGAACCCCGGAGCGGTCCGATCCGGTGGTTCGGAGTTC
>JAYVTN010000518.1:0-12831 GCA_043788785.1 Spartobacteria bacterium
GAACTCCAGGCCCGCTCCGATTATGTCATTGCCCTGGCGGAGTTCGACCGGGTCACCGGCGCCAACAGTATCTACAAAGACGGGTTCCTCGACCCCCTGGTGGTCGGCCAAAAGCCCCCGGGCGAGGCAGCAAAAGCGACCCGTTGAGGGATAATGGAACTCTTTCCTGCACTAGCCGAGATCCCATTCCTACGTCACGGCTTCACAGGCCGGGTGCCCGGTGTGGACGTGAAATTCGACCGTGAACTCTCCCTCAGCCGACTCGACAAGCACCACGCGCATGATCGTGAAAGCATCGGGATTGGGGAATTGCCCTTGGTGTTTGCGCAGCAAGTCCATGGCTGCGAGGTGGCCGTTGTTTCCGCTGCAACGCCTTCCCCAGTGGCCGGTGCCGATGGACTGCTCACAGCTTCACCCAATGTCGCACTGGGAATCTACGTAGCCGATTGTTGCCCCGTGTACCTGGTGGATCCCTACAAGCGCATCATCGGGCTACTCCACTCCGGACGTAAAGGCACCGACCTTGGCATCAGCGCCCACGCCATCTCCCTAATGGTAGAACAGTTCGGCTCCATACCTTCCGATATCGTCGTGCAATTGGGCCCCTGTATCCGCCCCCCCCACTACGAGGTCGATATTTCGGCCGGGATCCGGGAGCAATGCCAAGCGGCGGGTCTACGGAATATCTACGACTGTGGCATTTGCACGGCGGCTAATCTGGAGCGCTATTACTCTTATCGGGCAGAACTGGGAAAAACTGGGCGAATGCTGGCCCTGCTGGCCATGATCTCTTAAGTTGGGATGAGAACCTCTAAATTTGGATGAAACGTGTTTTCGACCAGGACCGCCCCGAATTGATGGACCAACCCCAGCCGGTCAGTCCGGAACTGGAGAAGGATCTGGAGAACCTCGTCTCGCTTAACCGGTATTTCGGGAGTCATCGGATTGTACGCCGGTTCTTGTCGGCGTGGTTGCCTTCGCAGGCCACGTATCGCGTTCTGGACCTCGCAACGGGGGCGGGAGACATCCCACGGGTCATGGTCGAATGGGCGCAGCGCCGGGGAATTACTCTCCAAATAGATGCCGTCGACGCCAGTCCGGCGACTTTGGAGATTGCCGCAAAGCTTAGCGCAGGCTTTCAAGGCATTCATTTCATCAATGCGGACGTTCTCTCGTATGAAAGCACCGCCACCTACGATTTGGTCTGCTGTTCATTGGCGCTCCACCATTTCTCGGAGGAGAACGCTATCCGCTTACTCAGGCGCTGCCGGGAACTCTCCCATCGCTTCGTACTGGTCACAGATCTGGAACGGAGCTTTGCCACGACCGTTGGTGTCTGGGCTGTAACCCAATTTGTCTATCGAGAGCCTATGACCCGCTATGACGGGCGCTTGTCGGCTCAACGGGCCTTTTCTTTTTCCGAGATGCACTCCATGGCTGAAGCCGCCGACTGGAAACGCTTCGGCCACACCCGCTTCGTTTTCTGTCGGCAGGCGCTCTGGTCCGATCAGCTGTCTCTCGGGGATATCCCCGAACCCGCTATTTCCCTTGATGAAGGGCTGCCGTGCCCCGGCTGAAGAGAGCGGAAATCCGAAACTAAAGCGCTGTCCGCCTTAGCTTTCGCTTTCCGCTTTTACATGGATGGCTTCCTCCGCCACCAGAATGGGCATTCCTGCGCGCACAGGATAAAACCAGGTACCGTTCTCACTGGTTAGACCTAAAAGGATAACTTCTTCCACGCTTCTTCCGGAGACGTTGGTGAGCCGCTTCGTTTGCCGCAATTGCTCAAGCCGGGCGAGGACATCGGGACCGGCCGTTATAAGACGCTCGCCCGTTTGTGGGCAGCGGATGACCGCCATCAAGACCGCACCGACGTCAGTAGGTAAATCCATTGGCACGCACACGGACCATTGGCTCGCCAGCCGCAATCGCTGCGCCGTCGAGGACTTCTGCCAGATACAACGTATGATCGCCGCTCCGGAGCTTACCAGTGACCTTGCACGCCAGGAACGCCCATGCCCCCTTGAACTGCGGGATGCCGAAGCGGTTCTCCTCGAGCGGCATCTCTGCCCATGCCGCTGGATTGTCCCCTCTGGCAAATGCTTTCAGCAGGGCGTTGTTCTCCTTGCTTAGCACGTGCAAACCGAAGAACCCTTCCGCATCCAGAGCAGACAGAATAGGACGGCCCGCCCCGATGGCTAGCGAGATCATGGGAGGCTCGAAGCCCGCCTGTTCAACAAAACTGCAAAGCATTCCCAAGGGTCGGCCCTCAACGCGGGCGGTGGCCACATATAAACCACTGACCACACGCCCCAGCGCTGAGGCAACCCCTTCCCTGTTCATGGACGTCTCAATACTTTGGTACACTCTGGTCAATTTGATCCGACCACGCCGCGATTCCACCCTCAAGGTTCCACAGCTTTCCAAATCCGGCTTCCTGTAAAAGCATCAAGGCGCGAGCCGAGCGTGCGCCGGTTTTGCATTGGAGAACGATCTCATCGGCTGAATCCAACTCACTCATGCGGGAGGCCAACTGGCCCAGCGGAATGAGGCGTGACCCAGGGATGTGGCAAATGTCGTACTCGTAGCGCTCGCGTACATCCACGAGCACGAATTTTTCGTGTCCATCGAGCTTGGCCTTGAGGTCAGTCACCGTGATGGAAGGCACATGGGATTCCTCTTCCTCAGCGGCTTTGGCCTCCGGGATTCCACAAAACTGGTCGTAGTCGATCAATTCGGTAATGCTCGGATGCGGGGAACAAACCGGGCACTTGGGATCTTTCCGGAGCTTGAACTCCCGGAATTTCATCTTGAGGGCATCGAAATGAATGAGCCGGCCCATGAGCGACTCGCCGATGCCAACGATCAATTTGATGGCCTCAATGGCTTGCATGACTCCGATGATTCCCGGCAGCACTCCAAGGACCCCGCCTTCGGCACAGCTCGGCACCATCCCTGGGGGCGGCGGCTCGGGGAACATGCACCGGTAGCAGGGGCCTCCCAAATGCGGGGCGAATACCGTGCACTGCCCGTCGAACCGGAAAATTGAGCCGTACACGTTGGGCTTCTTCATGAAGACGCAGATGTCGTTGGAGAGATATCGGGTCGGGAAATTGTCCGTCCCATCAATCACGATGTCGTAGGGCTCAACAATCTGACGCGCATTGGCCGAGGTGAAGTATGTGTCGTAAAGATCGACTTGAACGTTGGGGTTTACTTCCCGGATCCGATCCCGGGCCGAATTGAGCTTTTTGCGGCCCACATCCTTGGTCCCGTGAAGGATTTGGCGCTGGAGGTTGGAAAAATCCACGGTATCTCCATCCACCAAAC
Source organism: Spartobacteria bacterium (assembly GCA_043788785.1). Taxonomy (GTDB): domain Bacteria; phylum Verrucomicrobiota; class Verrucomicrobiia; order Chthoniobacterales; family Chthoniobacteraceae; genus CAIURC01. The sequence goes on from JAYVTN010000518.1 coordinate 3,331, forward strand.
CCATGCGTCCGATCCCGGCGGCAGCCAAGTACAACGCGATTGGCGATCCCAATCCTCCGGTCCCGATACACAGCACACTGGCGGCTTTGATCCGTTTCTGCCCTTCCAAGGTTACCTCCGGCATGATGAGGTGACGCGAATACCGGGCGATCTCGTCGTTGCTGAATTCAATGCGCTCAAGGCGGCTTGGGTCGATGATGCTGCTGGCCATAAATTGGAGGGTCGACCCTAGCAGGACTTTGCGCTTTGGGAAGAGTAGGATGCATGGGGAACCGATTCACCTTGCCCTATCCCCGATACTGGCCTAAGAGTCCCGAGTGGTGTGACTTAGGCAAGCCCTCAAGCGCGTTTGAAGTCCAGCTGGCGTTCCGCTTTCCAAACCGGAATGGCCCACGGTGTCTCTACGCTTCCATTCGTAATACGCCGCCTCGAGCTGGCCTGCCGGTCCATCTTCACCCGGCGGATTCCGTAGATCCACGCGAGGGCGTTCCACTTTTATGGAAAACCCTTTAGGCGTTGGTTCTTCCCGCCCGTGCAAGGCGGCTTGACGAGCCTCCACGGGCATCTGTCGGGCACATCAACCGAAAAAGAACATCAAAATCCTAATGAAATCCCAGCAATCAAGGAACTCCGGCAAGCGCCCATCCCGCAGCCCACGTCGTGGAGCCCGCGCCCGCACCGACTCGCGTCCCGTCCAAACCCCAGCCAAGAAGATGACCTTCTGGCAGAAGCTCCTCGGGTTCTTTACCGGAGGACCAAAGGCCGCACACCCAGTCCGTAAACCTAGCTCGACCTATAGCTCCCGCTCCAACGCCGAAGCCGTGGAGATTACTTCGCCCAAGCTGTATGTAGGTAATTTATCCTTCACCGCGACGGAGAACGATCTCCAAGAACTCTTCAACGGAGTCGGTGCGGTCCGCACCGCCGAGGTGGTCACTTACAAGGATACAGAGAAGTCGAAGGGCTTCGGATTTGTGTTAATGACCACCATCGATGAAGCCAGGCGAGCCGTGACCGAATTGCATGACCGCGACTTCCTAGGTCGGAAACTGATTGTCAGCGGGGCCAAAACCACCGATCGCGAGACGAATTATCGCGGATAATCATCCCCCTCTGTACTTCCCGAATGGGAGGCTCATCGCAAGGTGAGCCTCCCTTTTGCTTTCCATGGGGATCTCATGCATGCCCATGTTAGAGTTGCCCATCCGTGCTACCTGACTATCTGCTACCCTTCGTTTTCTTCGTCGTAGGACCCACTGCCTCCGGCAAATCCACTGTTGCCCTGGAAATTGCGGCCCAAGCCGGGGCGCAGATTGTCGGAGCCGATGCTTTTCAAGTTTACCGAGGACTCGACATCCTTACTGCCAAACCCACTGCCGCCATGCTTGGGAGGGTTCCGCATAATCTGATCGGAGAGGTTCCCTTTGAGTCGAGCTTCGACGTTAAGCAGTATCTTCGCCAAGCTCTCGGGAGGATCTCCATGATCGTCGCCACTGGCCAACCAGTGGTCATCGTAGGCGGCACGGGCCTGTATGTACGTGCGCTCACGCTCGGCCTAGCCGATCTTCCCCAAGCTGATCCCGCCCTCCGAACCCAGCTCGGGATAGCCCCTCTGGAACAGCTCCAACTCCGACTCAAAGAACTCGATCCCGAAGCCGCCATCCGTATCGATCTCAAAAACCCTCGTCGGCTCATCCGAGCCCTGGAGGTCTGCCTTCTTACAGGCAAACCTTTCTCCAGCTTCCAAACCCAGTGGAATGCTCCACAACGCCCGGTTTCGGGTATCTTCTTGTCCCCTGAGCGCGATATACTTAACCAAAACATAGACCAACGCACCCTCGACATGTTTGATCAAGGAGTAGTCGAAGAGGTTCGTAACGCGGCAACTGTCGGCGACACGGCCTCGCAAGCAATCGGTTTCGCTCAAATCCGAGCACTCCTCGCAGGCACTATCACTAAGGCCCGATGTATCGCCAGCATCCAGGAAGCCACCCGCCGCTATGCCAAGCGCCAACTCACCTGGTTCCGCCAACAACCCCGGATGGCTGTTGCGACTCCCGAGACGCTCGATATCGATGCGTTAGCCTCTATCCTGCGCCGGAACGCTCGATAAAAACCACACCTGTATCCTAGGGGGCAGGTTTAGATTTGCCCCGCCCCGTATTCTGCCATAAACGCTCCACCGGTTTACCCGGATAGGATCACACGCTCCATCAGCACCCCGCAACACTCTTCAATATGACTAGCAAACTGACCAAAAAAAGTCCTGAAACACCCAAGCCCGCTCCAAAGCGGATGACACCCGCCAAGGCAAGGCCAATTAAAACCGCAAAACCTCTCAAAGCTGTCCAGACCCCTAACCCGACGGTTCCAAAGGCACCGGGCAAGACCAAAGGTGCGCGGGGGATCGAGCCCGCAAGTCCAAAGCCCAAGCGTATCCTCAAGGCAACGATGCCCCGCAAGACCGCTCCAAAACTTCAGGCACCTCGTGCCCGAGCCGCTGGAAAACAGTTCTCGGCTGATGATGTTGCCCTACGGGCCTACTTCCTCTCCGAAAAAAGACGCACACTGGGCCTCACTGGGAGCGATCACGAAGATTGGCTAGAAGCCGAACGGCAGATCGCATCCGAACGGGCCTACTCGAAGGCGAAGCGCTAATCCGATCCAGTCGCCGAAACTTCGCCCCAACACAATTGACGCCCGAAGCGTTGGAACTGAATCAGGTCCATTTCTTGCATGTCCACTCCATACATCGACTTATCCAATGTCTTGAAGAAACGCCTTGCGATCATCTCTGACCGCGCGGCTTATCAGAATGATCCCCAAGGGCATCTAGTGCGGCTTCAAGCCGTTTCAGAGCAGATCCAAATTTTGCAGGGGCGGTTGCCCTTGGAGAATCATCCCCAACTTAAGCATTACCTGGAGCGCTGCAGTTACGACAAGGCTCTGGCATATATCGACGAACTCACAATTCAGTAGCCGCGTTTTCTTCGGGGCCGCAACTGCCACAAAAAAGCGCCGCGGATTGCTTATCGCAATCCGCGGCGCCAAGGATACTAACGGAACTCTTTCGAAGAGGGTCGATTAACGGGAATACAATTCAACGATCAACTGCTCGTTGACAATCGGTGCGATTTCTTCCCGGGTCGGAATCCGGGTCACTTCGCCTGCGAACTGCTCCTTATCCACGATCAACCAATCAGGAACCGGGGTGATCTGGGTTAATTCGAAATTACGAGCAGCCAAACTGCGCGACTTGGGATGGTCCTTGACTACCACCTTGTCGCCCGACTTGACGTTATAAGAAGAGATGTCGACTTTGCGCCCGTTCACAGTCACGTGTCCATGTCCCACCATCTGCCGAGCCGCACTGCGACTGCTGGCGAATCCGAGCCGGAAGACGACATTATCCAACCGGGTCTCGAGCAACTCCAAAAGTATCTGTCCAGTCACACCGCGCCGATTGAGCGCAATCTGGAAGTAACGGCGGAACTGGCGCTCCAACACTCCGTACTGTGACCGGAGTTTCTGCTTTTCAGCCAATGCAACCGCGTACTCCGATTGCTTACGGCGGGAACCCTTGGGACCATGCATCCCTGGAGGATAGTTTTTGTTCTCCAAGGCTTTGGTTGCACCAAAAATCGGTACACCAAAACGACGGCTGATCCTGTCTTTGGGGCCTGTATAACGTGCCATTTTCTAAATCTCCTTAATTCTTGAATTGTAATTCGAGCACCCGAACCTCAAACGCGGCGCTGTTTGGGCGGACGGCAACCATTGTGGGGCACGGGCGTCACATCCTTGATGACCGTGATTTCCAAACCGACAGCTTGGATAGCACGGACGGCTGATTCGCGGCCAGCCCCTGGGCCTTTAACGCGAACTTCAACCTCCTTCAATCCATGACCCATGGCTTGTCTGCAGGCATCTTGAGCCACCATCTGCGCGGCGTAGGCAGTGCTCTTACGCGAGCCCTTGAACCCAACCTTGCCAGCGCTCGACCAACCAATAACGCCCCCGTTTTGATCGGTGATGCTCACGATTGTGTTGTTGAAGCTGGCCTGTACATGGGCAATCCCTGTGTGGACATTTTTACTGCCCTTGGCCTTGATGACCTTGATCTGTTCCACCACCGCATTGGGATCGAGCGAGAAGTTTTCAACCTTCTTTTCTTCACTCGGAGCAGCTCCGGATTCCTTTTTCTTGCTCACCTTCGCTTTGGGAGCCTTCACAGGTGCAGCTGCGGCCGCTTCGGGCCCAGCCACTGGAGCTGCTGGAGCCGATTCGGCACTGGCTACAGCAGCCGCGACAATTTCCGGCGCAACATTGACTTCTGCGGCCACCGGTTCGGTTGCGTCCGCTTTTGGTTTCTTGGATTCAGGCATACAAATTTATTAGCTTACTTCTTTCCGTCCTTTGCCCGCTGAACACCCACTGTTTTACGCGGCCCTTTACGGGTACGCGCATTTGTGGATGTACGCTGGCCCCGAACCGGCAATCCCCGGCGGTGGCGGATTCCGCGATAGCAGTTGATGGCCTGCAAGCGCTTCAAGTTCGATTGGATCTCACGACGCAGATCACCTTCAATGGCCAACTTGCTGGCCGTGATCGCCTGAATGATGTGATTGAGCTGCTCAGGAGCCAGCTCGCTGGCGCGCATATCGGGATCCACATTCGCTTGCTCGAGGATCTTTTTGGCCGTGGTCGGCCCGATTCCGTAAATGTAAGGCAGCGACGCAATAATGCGTTTGTCGCCAGGGATTTCAACTCCAAGTAGTCGGGGCATAATGTCTGGTTTAGGTTAGCCTTGCCGTTGCTTGTGCCGCGCGTTCTTACAAATCACGCGCACTACGTTTTTTCTCTTCACGATGCGGCAAGCCTCGCAAAGCCGTTTCACTGATGCTCTCACTTTCATAAGTATAAAAAATATTCGGGTCGGGTTTTGGAGACGAAAAAGTTGCCCCGGAGCAACCCTGCCTCCAGTGCAACCAAGTCTCCGTCTACGTTCGCGGCATATATCCGCACTCCCTGCAACTTGCAGGGAAGGTCATGTCTAACACAAACTTGTCTGGTGGCAAGATTGGATTCATTATAAAAACGTCTTTTTCGGGTCCACTGCCATTTAGCGCTCCGCGTTATCCCGCCGGGTTAATATCTCTGGCTCTCCACTGGTAATTAACACCGTATGTTCAAAATGCGCGGAAGGTTTTCCGTCCAAGGTCACTACCGTCCAGTTATCTTCCAAAATGCGGATTCCACTGGCACCCATGTTAACCATCGGCTCGATCGCCAGCGTCATTCCCGCCTTCAACTTAGGCCCCCCGCCAGGCCGCCCGTAATTAGGCACCTGGGGTTCCTCGTGAAGGTTGCGCCCAACCCCGTGTCCAACAAATTCTCGAACGACAGTGTAACCGTTCGCGACGACTTCCGCTTCGATTGCGGCACAAAGATCCCCAAGACGCCGACCCGCAAAACAGTGGGTAATCGCCACTTCCAAGCTTTTCTCGGTTGTTTCGATCAATCGCTGGACTTTCGGATCTACAACACCCACCGGGACTGTCAGGGCCGTATCTCCGACCCACCCACCTTTTACGACCCCAATGTCCACCTTGATGATGTCCCCGTATTGAATTCGGCGGTTCCCCCCAATTCCGTGTACGACTTCTTCATTGACCGAAATACAGATGTGTCCAGGAAAACCGCGATATCCCAAAAATGCACTTTTACAATTCTCCTCGACCATGAAATCCGCAGCAGCTTGATCGACCTCGCCCGTGGACATTCCAGGCTTGATCAATCTGCAGACACGCCCCAGCACCGAACTGGCCGCTTTGGAGGCTACTCGCATTTTCTCTGCTTCTCGCTCGGACTTGATCGGAATCATTCGTGTTCCAGGATTTGGCGCACAGCACCGAACACCCGTTCAGGCGTCGAGTCGGCAGCGACGGTCCGCAATAGTTTCGTTTGCGAATAATACTCAAAAAGCGGAAGCGTTTTCTCCTCATACTCCTCCATCCGGACTTCAAGGGCTTCCACAGAATCATCCGCCCGCCTAATCAGTTGGCCAGCGCAGACAGGACACCTCGCTTCAGTCGTAAGCCCGTGCAACCGCATTCCGTAGCTACGTCCGCAAACGTTACACACAAGACGCGCTGCCACACGCTCTTTCAACAAGGCTGTTTCCGCCTCGAAGCCGAGCACAACATCCAGCTCGATCTGCCGCTTGGAGAGGATTTCATCAAGCCCCTTTGCCTGTCCTAGGGTCCTCGGGAAACCATCAAAAACGAAAGCTCCCTCAGATTGCTCGGCTATCCATTTACCAATAACGGCCAAGATAAACTGATCCGAAACCAACTGGCCGCGACTGGTCAAAGCATGCGCTTCCCGGCCAAAATCGGTCCCATTCTTCATTTCTTCTCGGAGCATTGCACCAGGCGAGGCAAGCGGAAACCCGTACCGGTTGTGGATCTCCTCCGCTTGTGTCCCCTTGCCGCAGGCGGGAGGCCCCAACAACACAATGCGTCGCTTCACTAGCGGAACCGTCCGGCAATGAAAATCGCCATACCTGCGACCACGAGCATCGCGATACCAACATAAAGCCAAATTAACGCATTTTGCTGGACTGCCTCGCCCCGGGCCGTAGGAGAACGATCATAACGGCCACGTATCCGACCCTTACGCAAGAAACCATCGTAATGCCGCTGGATAAGGTGGGTCTCCACTTGCCGCATCGTATCCAATACAACGCCCACCACAATCAGAAGGCTGGTACCACCAAAAAACTGAGCCGTGATATACGGCACATGCAATTGGTGCGAAAGCATTTGCGGTAGGACAGCAATGATTGTCAGGAAAATAGCCCCTGCAAACGTTAAGCGGGTCATGGTAAAGTCCAAGAACTCGGCAGTGGGTTTGCCCGGACGAACACCAGGGATATAGCCACCGTATTTCTTGAGATCTTCAGCGATTTGCTGAGGCTGAAACTGGGTCGCTACCCAAAAGTAACTAAAGAAGAAAATCATCGCACCGTACAACGCGTAATGGACAGGCCCATCGGTGAGCATCTGGGCTATACTCTGCGCAGTAGGAGAGTTGTGGAACATCATGTTCGCAATCGTGGAAGGAAATACCAACAACGCTTGGGCAAAAATGATGGGCATGACCCCCGCATAATTGACTTTCAATGGCATGTATTGGGTCTGACCGCCGTACACTTTCCGTCCCACCACCCTTTTGGCGTACTGCACGCTCACCTTCCTCTGGGCTTGAGTCACACAGATGACGGCCGCAATCACAAAAAACAAAAAGGCAATCATCAACACCAAAACCATCGGATTAACCTGGGTGGCCGCACCAGGCCCGCTGGGGACGAAGGTGCGCCAAGCCGTAATCAACGCGGCAGGCAGGCGGGCCACAATCCCGATGGAGATGATCAACGACATGCCGTTACCGATACCCCTGTCGGTAATCTGGTCCCCCAGCCACATCAAAAGCATTGTACCTGCTGTCAGGGTCAAAACGGTAATGACTCGGAAGCTAAACCCAGGATCAGAGACAAGTGGAACCCCCATCCTGTTGATGGTATCCATGATTCCCGACAGGAAAGGATTCGACTGCGGATTTTCAAACGATACAGCCAAAAGATAGCCTTGGAAGATACACAATGCGATCGTCGCATATCGAGTATACTGCATGATCTTTTGCCTCCCACCGTCTTCCTTCGCCAGTTTGCCCAACTGCGGGATGACCGCCGTCAGCAACTGCATCATGATCGATGCACTAATGTAAGGCATGACCCCTAGAGAGAAAATCGCACAGTTCTCTAAGGCTCCTCCACTAAATATGTTGAAGAGCGCCGCTACACTGCCGCCTGCCTGGTTGTTGACCTGCGAGTGGAACCATTGCTGAATCACCGAGGCGTTAATGCCGGGACAGGAAATGGCAGCACCCACGCGCACGACCACCAACAGGACAAGCGTAAATAGTACCCGGTTTCGTAGTTCCGGTATCTTGAAGGTGTTGGTAAAAGCAGAGATCATGGGCTTAAAATAGGTTAAGGCGCGTCAACAGCATGGCCGCCTTAGCAGCCTTACTGAGCGCGCCTGAAACCTCTTGTTTACTTGAAAGTGACCGACCCGCCTGCCTTTTGGATCTTGTCCTGGGCAGCTGCACTGACTTTGCTGGCGGTAATATGAATCGCTTTGGTCAGGTCCCCATTCGCCAGAACCTTGATCCCATCAACCGTGCCCCGAACCAAACCGGTTGCTCGCAGCAAAGCCTCATCGACCTGAGTCCCTGCATCAAATGACGCGAGGTCGACCAAGTTGACGACCGCATAGCGGGTCTTGAATTGAGCGTTATTGAAGCCGCGCTTTGGTGTCTTCCGGATTAGGGGCATCTGCCCGCCCTCGAATCCTAACCGGATGCTGCCGCCGGAACGAGCTTTCTGCCCCTTGTGTCCCTTACCACTGGTTTTTCCATGGCCGCCGCTTTCCCCACAACCAAGGCGTTTAGTCCGGTGTTTTGCCCCGGGACGGGGCTTCAAATTAGAGAGGTTCATATACAGACTTAGACAGCGGCAACTTCCGGCTTACGAATAGTGATGCCACGGAGCTTGAAAATTTGCTCCTTGAGGCGCAACTGGGTGAGTGCTTCGATAGTGGCTTTAACAACATTAGCATGATTACTGGATCCCAAGGATTTTGCCAGCACGTCTTTGATCCCTACTGCCTCGATGACCGCACGAACACCACCACCGGCAATTACACCCGTACCGGGCGATGCCGGGCGCAAGAGCACTCGCCCACCACCGAATTCGCCAATCACTTCATGAGGGATCGTGTTGTCGAGCACCGAAACCTTAATCATCGCCTTCTTTGCCGACTCTGAAGCCTTTCGGATAGCCTCAGAGACTTCATTGGCTTTTCCAAAGCCACAGCCCACACGTCCCAGCCGGTCGCCAGTTACAATGAGGGCACTGAAACTGAAGCGACGGCCACCCTTCACCACCTTGGCGCATCGATTGATGAATACGACCTTTTCGGTCAGATCTGAGGCTTCTTTTTCGGGCTTGTTACGGTCCGGGCGGCGATTGCGGTTACCTGAATTCGGGGCTGCCATATTTAATTAGAATTGGAGCCCGACTTCGCGGGCTGCGTCTGCGAGTGCCTTCACTTTTCCGTGATAGATGTAGCCGCCACGGTCGAATACAACCGCTGCCACGTTTTTGGTTTTGGCCCGCTCGGCCACCAACTTCCCGACCTTGGTCGCTGTCAGAATGTTCGGACGGGTGGTTTTGTCCCCGCGGAAGTCTGCTTCCGTAGTACTAACTGCGGCGATCGTCTTGCCTGCCTCGTCATCAATGACTTGGGCGTAGATGTGTTGGCCGGAAAAATGAACCGACAAGCGCGGACGCTGCGGAGTACCGGAAACTTTTTTGCGGAGGCGCTCGTGGCGCACCTTGAGAGAATTTGGACGACCCATAATTATTGGACGGTTTTG
>JAYVTN010000519.1:0-6629 GCA_043788785.1 Spartobacteria bacterium
CAACAAAAAACCAACCAACAAGAAAGAGCGTAAATTAGAACTGCCGCTTTGAGCGGCTCACAATTTCAAGCCTCCGGCTTTGCCGGAGGTATCTGACTCCCCCGGTGCCCTATTTTGATTCCCGGCGACCTAATTTATTTTCCCGGAGGCCTTATTCGAGTTCCCGGACGGCTTATTTAATTTCCCGAACGCCATTTTTCAAGTTCCGGCGAGCCTTTGCGAAGTTCCGGCGAGCACGTTCGGACGGTTGCCGGGCACGCTCGGACGGTTGCCGGGCATGAGCGCGGGCAGCAGCCGGGCGCGGCCGGACTTTTATGTTCCCAACGGCAAGCCCAAGTGCCTGTGGCTGCGGGAACTGCGCAAAGGGGGCGGACAACTGGCCACCGCCTCGCCACTGTTGGGCGAACACGCGGGAGCGGTGGTGGCGGTCACCAGCGGCAAAATGCCTTTTTCCCCGCCGGAGGGCCGGGGTGGCAGGGGGCGACACTTGGGGATGGCAACGGTTCTAGTATGAGGCCTTGGAGCCGAGTTAAGAGGGCTGGGGAAGCCACGTTTTGTACTGCGGGAGCTCAAATTAGGGGGGGCTGAGCGCAATCTGTGGCCCCTGGCGATCAACAAAGGCGGGGTACGCGGAAGTCTCTGATACGGAGGGAGTCCCCTGTTATTAAGGCCTTTGCTGAGAGGGGGTCGGTATGGGGAAACCCTAGTCAGGTCGGGAAATTTGCTTGGAAGGGGTCGGATGACGTGTTAGACGGAGCCCGCTTTGTATGGGGTAAGTGCTTATGCGCTATACATAGTAATCACGACGAGTTATGCGACATTCCTCCATCTGCGCCTGCGGGCTTACGGCAATCAACGCCCTCATCGGCTCCATCGGATCGCTGCACCGGGCGTCCACTCCGCGCCGTCGTGGCGGGTTGGCTCTTGGGGTTCTGGGAGTTCTCGTCGGTCTGGGGTTGGAGGGGGGACTCTCCGCCGCGACCCTGACATGGAGTGGATCGGGGACCGACGACTTTTTGAGCACTGCAAACAACTGGGTTTCCGGGATAGCACCCATAGCGGGGGATACCCTGGATTTTGGGGGAACCGTGCGCCTCTCGCCCACTCTGGATAGCAACTTATCGGTGGCCGGGGTCACATTCGCCACGGGAGCGGGTTCGTTCATACTGGGAGGCCTCTCCCAGTTTGCGATCGGCGCGACGGGGATTACCAACAACAGCCTCAACTCGCAGACCATCAACACGCCCATCCTGCTGGGAGCCGCTCAGAGTTGGAATGCTGCGAGCGGTCATCTGGGGTTTGGAGGCAGCATTGCCAACGGCGGGTACCTTTTGACCCTCGTCGGAGCCCAGAACACCAGCCTCAGTTCGCTCCTGACTGGAACCGGGGGACTGACGGTGGGAGTCAGAAAAGGGCAGGTGGGCCTCGTAACCCTCTCGGGTGCCAACACCTATTCGGGGGCCACCACTTTGTCCCGAGGCACGGTTGTCATTGCCAATAATCTAGCTTTCGGAACCAGTGCCGTGGAGCTCAAGGGGGCCACAATCTCGACTTCGGGCGGCGATGCGATAATCTCCAATACGCTCACTCTCGGGGCATCAACGACTTTTTCGGCTCCCAACAATCTGACGTTTACGGGGGCTAGCATTCTGACCGGGAATCGGACGATCACGGTGAACGGGACTGGAGTCATCGCCTTAGGGGGGGCTATTAACTCGCCTCGTGGACTGCGTAGACTTACCAAGATCGGAGCGGGTACATTGAGTTTGGGGGCGGCGAACGTTTTCGGGGATTTTACGCTGACGGCAGGCACGGTGGTGTTCGGCAATGATCAGGCTTCCGGGAGCGGGATCTTGTCCTTGGGCACCGCAACCGTCCAGGGTGCGGGCGGGACGCGGACGCTTGGCAATGCGCTCACCCTCAATGGGAATACAACCTTCAGCGGCGCCGATAGCCTGATTTTTTCGGGAGCGGCTACCTTGAATGCCAGCCGCACTCTGACGGTTAGCAACAACGCCGTGACACTTTCGGGGGCAATCGGGGAGTTGGTGGCCGGGAGCTTGTTCGCTTTAACCAAGTCTGGCGCCGGAATGCTGACTTTGGGTGGGGGCGCCGCAAACACCTTCTCTGGATCCACCGCGGTTACCGATGGCACTCTGGTTCTCTCCAAGAGCGCGGGCAATGCGATCGCCAGCCCGACTGTCACCATCGGGGACGCTGTGGGCGTTACGGGGTCCGCAATCACTCGCTTGGGAGCTTCCAATCAGATTCTGGATACTGCCAACCTGACCCTCGACTCGGATGGGACGCTTGATGTCGGGATCTTTAACGACACAGTCGGAGCCGTTACATCCTTGGGTGGCTCGATTCTTGGGAGCGGCCGACTCGGGTTGGGTGGCAATCTGACGGTAACAGCAACCGCTTCCAACACCGTGGGCGTGAGTGCGGGGCTTGGGCTTAATGGAACCCGTACATTTACCGTTAACGACAATGCAGTGGTGGGCGATATCGATTTGGCGGTGACGGGGGCAGTCGTGGATGGATCCGTTGCCAGCGGCTTAAACAAGGCCGGAGCTGGCACTCTACTTCTCGCGGGTGGGAACACCTACTCGGGCGGAACCAACATCAATGCTGGAAGCGTGCTTCTAGGTTCTTCCTCTGTTGGCGCGCCGTTGACCAGTGGTCCTCTGGGAACGGGGGCGGTCAATCTCGGGGACACGGTGGGGAGTTTGGCTGCGGGTTTGCGCTTCGATACTGGCAGCGGGAGGATCGTTGGGAACGCGATCACGGCTCGTGCCGGCGGTATGGGCCTGCTGACATTGGGTGGAGGCAACGCCAGTGGCATCAATACTTTTTCGGGACCAATCGTGCTTAACCGCAGCATCAGTGTCTCGGTGGCCGCTGGGGGCCAGGTCGACTTTACAGGAGTACTTTCCGGTTCCGGCGCGTTGAGCAAGGATGGCGGTGGAACGATGCTGTTGGCTGCGGCGAACTCGTACACCGGGTTGACTACCGTGAACGCGGGCAAATTGCTTTACGGGATCAGCAATGCCTTGGCGGCGGGCGCAATCACCCTCAGTGGGGGCACGCTGGATCTGGGCGCTAACCAATCCGACACGGTTGGGACGGTAATTCTCAGCGTAGGAGGGATTCTCGGAACGGGCAGTTCGACACTAACCAGCACGGCGGCCTTCGACCTGCGCGAGGGGGCTGTAAGCGCCCGGTTGGCTGGCGCAAACGGCATCGTCAAATCTACGGCCGGCACGGTAATCCTTTCGGGCCTGAATGCCTATACCGGGACCACCAGCATCACCGCGGGGAAACTCCAGTTGGGCGTCAGTGGCGCGCTGCCTTCGACCTCGGCGGTCACTATCAGTGCCGCAGCCATTCTTGATCTTGCGGGTTTCTCCAATACGCTGGCTTCGCTGGCAGGCTCTGGCGATGTCTCGCTGGGAGGCGGCACACTGACCAATGGCCTAGACAATACGTCCACCGCTTTTTCGGGCGCTATCAGTGGCTCGGGCGGAATTACTAAAGTGGGGACGGGCACGTGGACACTGCTCGGAAGCAATTCCTACAGCGGCTCGACTCTTGTCTCGACGGGTACATTGCTGGCGGGGGGTGCCAACACCTTCAGCCCCTTTTCGGATGTAAACATTTCGTTGGGGGGGCTCTTGAATCTCAACAATCTCATCCAGAGCGTTGGCGGGATCGCAGGAGCGGGAAACGTTCTCTTAGGCACATCGACGCTTACGACCACCTCCGGGACTTCAACCACGTATCAGGGCGTTCTCAGCGGAAATGGATCCCTCATCAAAGGCGGGACGGGTACGTTGACGCTGGCCGGGGCCAACTTGCTCACGGGCACGGTTCGGATCGATTCTGGAACCCTCACGCTGTCCGGTCTTGCTGGAGCGATCACAACCGTATCGGCAATTTCTGTCAAACCCAACGCTGTTTTGTGCTTAGATAACTCCGGGGCGGAAAACGCCAATCGCCTCGGGAATTCTACGGGTGTTAATCTGCTTGGGGGCACATTGCAATTTGTCTCTGATGCGAATGGTACGGTGGAATCCATTGGGATCGTGAGCGCGCCCAGCGGTGCTTCCAACATTTCCATTGGCCACAACGGAACAGCAAGCGACGCGACCACCTTAATGATTGCCGGCCTTGGAACCATCGGTGTCGGGGCCACCGTCAATTTCAGTAGCACGGGCGGGATCCTTGGCTCCGGGATCACTGGACCCCATATTTTCATCACTGGCCAAGCAGATGGCTTTCTCGGCGGATGGGCTACGGTCGGTTCGAATTTTGCCGAGTACTACCAGGCAGATGGGCTGCGCCCTTTCAGCCAGTCTTATTCCGGCAGCGACGGAATCAATGTGAATGACGCCACAAAGATTGTGCAGTTGACGGGAACTTCGCTGGCTCCGGCTTACACGCTTACCAATTCTGGGACGACCACGGATTTAGGGCTGACAGTCAGCAATCTGCCTACTGTGGATCTGGGTTCCGATTCCAGCCGTACCTTGAACCTAGCCAGCGGTGGTTTGATCAAGAGCAATGCATTGCTGACTTCCATCTCTGGTCTCGGTCGCCTCACCGCGGCAAACAAGAGTGCCGGGACACTGTCGGTCTCTGTCGAGTTTGGCGCCACTTTGAACATTGCTTCGCCCATTCTCAATAACGCTGGCCCTGATGGCATTTACGCAACCGCCGACGACGGCGTGGTTTCGCTTTCCAAGTCGGATGCGGGATTGCTGATCCTTTCAGGGTCCAGCTCGTATACTGGAACCAATTTTTTAAATGCGGGCACGGTACGCGTCAGTGCGGAAGCCAATCTGGGCAATGCGGCCAACGACATCGTTTTTGGCGGCGGCACTCTCAATATAAGTTCCGGATTCGCGGCGAATGCGGGCAAATCCTTTCTGGTGAGCTCGGACCTGACGGGGACCTTGGAGATTGATCCCGGCCAAACTTTGACGTTGGCCAACACCAGTGATGCTCTCGCAACTGGCAACACCGCGTCCGTATTGCTCAAAAAGGGGTTAGGCACCTTGGTGGTGCCCGCTGCCAACCCCGGATTCGTTGGCGTTCTCGCTATCCAAGCAGGGCTTGTGGAACTGCGGGATTCCCAAGGGGCTGGGTCTGGCGTCACTCGGGGCCGGATCGCGCTTCAGGGCGGTACTTTGGGGCTCAAGAATAATTTGAACACCACTTTCGCCAACGATGTGAGCGTCTTGAACGATTCCACGATCGATGTAGCCCGGTTGACCGGAATCTCTCCGGCTGTTGCCCATAGCCTGGGAACTCTTTCCATAGACGCCCACACGCTCACGGTGACCGGCCAGAATGGAGCAGGGCTTGCCTTCCAAGCCGTGACCTTGACGGGCAATGCCATCCTCAATCCGACAACCGCAGCTTTGACTCTGGGACCGATATCCGGTGCATTCGGCCTGACCAAAACAGGCCCGCAGAGTTTGTTTCTCAGCGGTCTGGGCACTTATTCCGGGGCCACCCTGGTCAGTGGCGGCACTGTTACCCTGGGTATCTCTGATGCGTTGCCTTCGACTTCAGCCGTCACACTCAATAGTGGGACGGTGTTGAACCTTAACGGGTACACTACCAGTATCGGTTCCCTCTCCGGCCCTGGGGTCGTCCAGTTCGCAGGTGGAACCTTAAACGTTGGCGGCGATAATTCTTCCACGACATTCGCCGGCAACCTTTCGGGTTCGGGTACGCTCTCGAAATCCGGCACCGGAGTCTGGACGCTTTCGGGTGGTAGTTCCTTGGTTGGACCCGCAAGCATCACTTCAGGTACCCTCAGGGTCGCCGTAAACAACGCGATATCCACGTCCGTTGCCCTGACCATCAGCTCCGGAGCAAATTTCGATCTTAACGGTTTTACCACGAGCGTTGGCTCTCTCGTAGGTGCGGGAGGACTTGGCCTTGGTACCGGAACCCTTATTGCCGGAGCCGATAACTCGGACGCGAGTTTTTCAGGGCTGCTCACCGGAACAGGCACTTTAAGGAAAGTGGGGAGTGGCACTTGGTGTCTTGGGGTGTCAAACCCGTTTGGTGGCGCGCTGGAGGTCCAGCAAGGGATCCTGCTTTTGAATAACGCTGCGGCACTGGACGGCGCTGGAGGCGGGACAGCGTCCGTGACCTCGGGAGCCGAGTTGCGCTTAGGTGCAGCCTTTGCAGTAACGGCCAAACCTCTGACACTCGCAGGTGCCGGAACCGCAGGCTTGGGTGCCCTTCGGAGCACTGTGGGAGGAACCTCCTGGAGCGGAGCAATCACCTTGAGCGGTCATGGCACGGTCGGATCCGACGTTGGACTCTTTACCTTGGCTGGCACCCTGAATAATAACGCCTTTACTCCCACATTCACCGGCGCCGGGGATTTGGAGGTGCAGAGCGTGCTCAGTGGAGCTGGCGGGTTTATTAAGTCCGGTGCGGGTCGGCTGACTTTGCCTGCGGCCAACCTGTTTTCGGGCACAGCCTATGTGCAGACCGGAGAGGTATATATCCAAAATGCGACGGCCCTTGGGGCCACTGGTGCATCCAATGGCACTGTGGTAAGTTCTGGTGCTGCACTGGTTCTCCGGGATGCGGTGGGCGTGGCAACC
>JAYVTN010000520.1:0-16311 GCA_043788785.1 Spartobacteria bacterium
CCGAAAGCCGAAAGCTAAAACGCTAAAACGCTAAAACGCTAAAACGCTAAAACGCTAAAACGCTAAAACGCTAAAACGCTAAAACGCTAAAACGCTAAAACGCTGTCGGGCCCGGACGGGTGAAAGAAATGCTACTCCCTGATTGGCAATAGCTTTATACTCCGCTTTTAGTCTTTTCTTCTTGGGACGCCCTCGGGTTCGCGAAGTCGCGGCTTCGCGTGAAAACCATCAGCGTTCTAGCTTTTAGCTTTCGGCCTCTAGCTTTTTCTCCCAGCGTTTTAGCTTTCGGCTTTTAGCTTTTAGCTTTCGGCTTTTAGCTTTTAGCTTTCGGCTTTCGGCTTTCGGCTTTCGGCTTTCGGCTTTCGGCTTTCGGCTTTTAGCTTTTTCTTCCCCCCTTATGCATTCGCTTATCGCCCTTTGGTTCGGACTAGTCGAAAAACTCGGGTTTTGGGGCGTGATGGCCTTGATGGCCATGGAAAGCTCCATCTTCCCAGTTCCAAGCGAAGTGGTGATTCCTCCGGCAGTTTATTGGGCAATCCACGGCAAAATGCCCTTTATGGGGATCCCGGTGAGCGGCGGGTTGGGATTTTGGCTGGTGGTGTTGGCGGGCACTTTGGGGTCGTGGATGGGTTCGGCAATCACCTACTGGGTCTCGCTACGCTTTGGCCGTGCGTTTATCGAACGATTCGGGAAGTGGATCCATATCACCCCGGAGAAGATCGACCGTGCAGAACGTTTCGTGCACCGTTACGAGGCAGGCGGCATCTTTTTTGCAAGGCTACTTCCAGTGGTGCGTCATCTCATCTCCATTCCTGCGGGATTGGTGGGCATGAACTTCAAGACGTTCTCGACGATGACCCTCAGCGGTTCGTTTCTCTGGTGTCTGATTCTGGCCAAATTCAGCCAGTATGTCCTTGATAAGCACAAGGACCAGGATCTCATCGGCAACCCAGAAGCCTTGGTGAAAGTCATACGAGCCGAATCCATGCCAATCGTGGCGTTCATCGTTGGCTTGTGCGTTCTTTATTTGATCGCCATGAAACTGACGGCTCCAAAACACGCGGACAGAGCAACCAGAAGTTAGTGTGGTCCGCCGCAATTAGTGGCACATTCACGCCGGAGGCGTAGAAAGATATCAGCCTTTCACCGGTGGGGTCGCAAAGCCTCGCCACCGGCTAATTCCTTGTATGCCTCCGGCTTTAGCATTGCGTGAAATCGCATAGGTTCTCAGGCTCTTTCTTTCTGTGCACTAATTGCGGCGGACTACACTAGAACAGTCCCGCAAAGCCGCGGCGCACGCCAAGGAAGGGGTACGGGAGAAGCAGCGGTTTACAAGCCCGCGCTCCGCATGGGAGCTCACCCGCCAACCGCGTTTGACTTTTCGGTTTCGTCTTTTAGCTTTTTTTCAGCTCAGCGCCTCCTTGTCCAGACGCAAGCCCGTATCGAACTGCTCGGGAATGGACATTGATTTCTTGGCTGCATCCAGTTCCCGACTCATTGCGTTCTTGTGGATGCTGTAGAGGTGCGCGGTCTGTTCACTTATCTTGCCTTCTTTGAAAGCAATCAGCAGGGATTGCTCGAAGCTATGCCAACCTGCCGGCGAGTTGGCTTCAATGATCTCATGGAGGTTTCGGACCTCGGATTCGCCCAGTAGGATGGCTTCACGCGTTCGCAAATTACTACCCATCACCTCTGTGACCATATGGCGGCCCCCGCCGAGTCTGGGGATCAGGCGCTGGCTGACCACATAGCGCAACAAATCGGAGAGCCGTTGGCGGATTTGGTCTTCCTCGTCACTGGCATAGAGACCGATCACACGGTTGATCGAGAGTGCTGCGCTGATGGTATGCAATGTGGAATAAACCACGTGACCCGTCTCGGCTGCGGTCAATGCAATCTCCATAGTGGCACGATCCCGGATTTCCCCGACAAAAATCGCTTTGGGCGCTTGCCTCAATGCCGCCCGCAAGCCTGTGGCGAAATCCAGGAAATCCTTGCCCAACTCGCGTTGACTGAAAGTGCACCGCTTGTGGGGATGCAAGAATTCGATGGGATCCTCTAGGGTGACCACGTGCATGTCCTCGCTGGCGTTGAGCTCATTGAGCATGGCCGCCAGCGTTGTGGTTTTCCCGTTCCCTGTGGCTCCGGTGACAAAGATCAGCCCGTTTTTCTCCTTCACGATCTGCTTGAATACCGGCGCCATTTTCAACCCATCGATAGTGGGAATCTGGGTGGGCAAGCGGCGCATGACCACGGCAAGAGCGCCGTTCTGTTTGTAGATATTCACCCGGAACCGGGCCAAGTCCGCCAACGCATAACTCGCGTCGCAGGAACCCGATTGGGCCAAATCGTCCTTGAGCCGCTGGTTGGTGCCCATGAGTTGGTCGGCGATTGCGGAAGTCATCACGGGCGTCAACACTCCCAACCCGGGCGCGTCGGCGACTTTCAACTTCCCATAAATATCCACCTGCGGCTGTCGGCCGACCACGAAGAGGCAGTCAGAAACGCCATCGCCGTTTTGCAGCATGGTTGAGAGGAGCGCGTCGAGGTTGATCGAGAAAGACATAACGTGGGTAGTTTTAGCTCAGGGCAGCCGTTGTCTACCAGCTTTGAGCGCAGGGCGCGCGAAAATGACCCGCGCGGGGGCCCGCGTCGCGGGAAACGGGAAACAAAGGTCTCTCTCCAAGGATAGATTGTCTGGGAGTTTGTGATTCCATTTCCCACATTCGCCAGCCCACATCCCACTTTAGAGCCCTCAGGGGCCCCACAGCTAACCGCTCAACCGTGAACCGTCCCGACCCGACTGCCTTCTCGCTCCTCCGCAGGGGGCCTTTCGCCCGATACATGGCGGGGGAATCCATTTCGATGATGGGCACGTGGATGCAACAGATGGCCCAAGGGTGGGTCTTAACGGGCCTTACGAGCAGCGCGCTCACCTTGGGACTAATCAACTTCGGAGCCGGCATCCCGATGTTGGCGCTCACCATGTTCGGGGGCAGCGTCGCCGACCGGCACGATAAACGCCGGATCCTGATCGCTGTCATGGTCATCCAAGCCGCATTGGCCATCGGTATCGGTCTGCTAGTCGGAAGCGGCCAGATCGCGGTCTGGCACATTGCCGTGGCGGGAGTTTGCCTGGGAATTTCTACAGCCTTTGAGATGCCCGCCGCCTCGGTCTTGGTGCCGGAATTGGTCCCCAGGGAGCTCCTCTCCTCCGCGATCGCGGTGGATCGCTCCATTTTCCATGCCACCCGCATGGTCGGCCCGGCACTGGGAGGCCTGCTCATTGCAGCCATGGGCACTTCGGCCGCTTTCTTTGCCAATGCGACCAGCTACCTGGCTCTCATCATCGCCCTCAAGACCATCCAACCGCGCCAACCCGGCACCCCGGCCGAAGAGGAAATGCGTTTGGGAGGAATCTCCGAAGGGCTCACCCATGTGCGAGGGGATCGCCCCACAGCGACCATGGTGGGTTTACTGGCCGTGGTGACGATGTTCGTTTCCCCCTTCTTCATGATCCTCATGCCCCTTTATTCCCGGCACGTTCTGGGCATCGGGCCTGGCCAGCATGGCATTCTCATGGGCGCTTCGGGCGTGGGCGCCGTCATTGGCTCCATCCGATTGCTGGCCATTGCCCGGGTCCACCGGACTCGTTACCTGAGGGCCGCCGCGTTGCTGACTTCCCTGGCTATGGCAACCCTGGCCCTTGCCCACGGCTTGAGCCTCGCACTGCCAGCCATGGTCGCGATGACCCTTGGGACCTCTACCCTCTTCGGGCTAGCCAATACCATTGTCCAGGAGCGCGCTCCGGATCCCATCCGGGGCCGCGTTTCTGCTATCGCCGGTTTGGCTTTCTTCGGCATCCTCCCCTTTGCCGGCTTGATGGTTTCGAGCTTCGCGGATTGGGCAGGGATGCGCACCGCAATCCTCTCGGGGGCCCTTTGCTTCGGGGTTTTCTCCCTGGGACTACTGATGCGCAAGTTTGAGCCAATCAGCGTCCCATCGGAGGCATCAGCACCCCCGGGCTACAATGGATGAGTGCTGCCATGGCGGCAGGCCGCCCCGAGGAACTAGTGGTGGCAGCGGGAGGGGACGGGACGTTGAGCACCGTGGTCAACGCCCTGCTCACACGGGCGCCCAAAAACGTCGGTAAACGCCTGGGAGTCATCCCTTTCGGCACCCTCAACCATTTCTCACGCGATTTAGGCCTCCCCCAAGAGATCAAGGAGGCTGTGTTAACGCTCGCTACCGGCCGCGAGCGCCTGGTGGATGTCGCCGAGGTCAATGGCCGCATCTTCCTCAACAACTCGAGTCTTGGTATTTATCCTCACATGGTGCGTCGCCGCCAGCGACTCCAAGAAACTTTGGGTTATGGCAAATGGCCGGCCCTGGCCTGGGCAGCCCTCCAAGCCCTCCGCGGGTTCCCAACCGTGAGCCTGCGTCTGGACACGGAGGACACGGCCCTGACGGGCCGTTCCCCCTTTGTGTTCATTGGCAATCACCCGTACCGGATGGATCTCCTCAAGATAGGCCAACGCGAGCGGCTTGATTCGGGCCGACTCGGGGTCTATTTTGTGCGCGCTACCGACCGGCTTGGTTTGTTGCGGGTCGCCCTCCACTCCCTTCTGGGCATCACGGACAACCCTGAGATGTTTGAGAATCTCACCGCGACCCAAACCTGTATCGAGAGTGTCCGGCCATGGCTGCATGTGGCCACAGACGGCGAAATCAACCGGATGCGCCCTCCGCTGCTGTACCGGACCCGGCCCAAGAGAGTGCGGGTGATGGTTAGTTCGCAAAATGAGCCGAGCTAATGCACACCGTAGCCCACCTATCCGACCTTCATTTCGGACGAACAGATCCGCAGGTGGTGAGCGCCCTCACCGTCGCGCTCCAGAATCTCAACCCGGATCTGGTGGTCATTTCCGGGGATCTCACCCAGAGGGCCAAACACAGCGAATTCCGTGAAGCCCGTACCTTCATAGCTCAACTGCCGGGGGAAACATTGGTGGTCCCAGGCAACCACGATGTACCGCTTTGACATGCCAAGTAGTTACGAGGGCTTTCAAGTCGTGGGGCGAGCCCGCATGGCGATGGAGCAACTCGCCTTCAGCGGAGCCGATGTGCTTCTGGCAGGCCACTATCATGAGAGCTTTTCTGGCGGGACCGTCCAGCGCTACGACCTACACGGCTTTTCCGCACTGGTGGTTCAAGCGGGCACGGCCACTTCCACACGCCTGCGTGAATCGGCCAATTCTTTCAATATCCTTAGGATCGCGCCGCCCCGGATCGAGGTGGAGGTCCTTCAATGGGATCCGGATGGGAACCGCTTCAAAACCGACCAGAAGAAGGTTTATATGAGGGGCCCGGGGCGTGCCTTTATAAAGCTCGAAGACCAAGGCCGACCCACTGTGAGCTGAGCGCGGCTGAGCCGCGTGGAAAGTGGAAAATGGCGCAGATCAGGGGCCCTTTCAGGGCTTCGGAGCCTGTCGTTTGGAATCCCCGGGGGTCGCAGACCTCCGGACGCAATAGGAAAGGAATCGGCACCCTGAAGGGGTGATACTTGAGCAAGTATGAAGGTTGAAGGTTGAGGTATGGAGGCGTGTAGCGGGCGGGCCATTGCTGTCACCCCTCCGGGGTAAACATCGGTTTTGATCGTAATCCGGGGGTGTCGCTGCGCTCCACGCCCCGGCTACTTTCTGGGAACCCTTCGGGTTCGCGCGGCATCAGGCTTTCGCCTAGCCTGTTGACGGCGCCGCCAAGTTAGCGCCTATATGGGCGGTGCCCTAGGAATTCGCACCGTGCAATGGCCGTGTTAGCCCAGGCGCAGGTCGCAGGTCAGGAGGGTTGCTTTCAGCTTCTTGCACGCAGGCGCGTTCCGGGCCGGCACCGGCGCCCGTTGGTCGCTCCGGGCGAACATGCGCTGATTATGGCCTAGCGTGTAGAGAATGCGTTCGCCCTTGCCCGAGAGCAGGATCTCCAAGGGCATCTGGGGCGGCATTCCAGGATGCAACGAAGGATTCAACGCGCTCCGCCGGTACCGCAACCCCACTCCGAACCGCCCCGGGCCGAAGTTCTCCAACGCGAGTTTGCGTCCTTGCACATGGATTTGGAAGGTCCGGGCAAATTCTGGGTTGGCAAGAAACTCCAGGCGTTCAATGGAGGTATCCACAAAACGGCTGGTATTGCCACCTTCCAAGGGCGTTTCACAGAGCAACGGCCAGCCTTCATGGGCCTTGCGGACGGTTAGCGAGGCCCCACTGTCCCGGTGGTCGAGCATCCGGGGAAAACGCCAGTCGACCATCGTTTTGAACACCGACTCCTGGAGCGGGAATCCGGTCCGGCGCAGGTCTGAAAGAACCGATTTGAAATCAGTCCACAGGTAGGAGGGCAGGAAGTAGCGGTCATGGAGTTGGTCGCCGTGATCAAGCAGGGGCTTGGTGAACGGCTTTTCCAGAAGCATGGCGGCCAAGGCACGCCAGAGGAGCGCGATTTCCGACATCCATTCCGCATGGGGGAAACTTTCGATTGCGCGGAATTCGATCAGGCCGCGGCAGCCGCCTTCGAAAGAAACGTTCCAGAACTTGTCGAAGCTAATCTCGCTGCGGTGTGTGTTGCCTGTGCTGTCGGTGTGGAGGTGGCGCAACGTATCGCTTAGCATGTGGCGATGGTCGCCAGGCCCCAGTTGCTCCAGGAATTGATAGGCCATCTCCAGATCATAGAGGGCGCTCGCGGATTCGTCGGGACGCGGGGCTTGGGAGGAGGCTCCCACGTAATGGCCTGTAAACAGATACGAGAGGGAAGGGTGATGCTGCCAATAGCGCAGGATCGAGGTGATCCATTTGGGGTGGGTGAACAGCGCGTTCTGCTCCGGGCTCGGGCCACCGAAAACCAGGTGGTTGCCGCCCCCGGTGCCGGCTTGTTCGTCCGGAGCGATTTGTTTGAAGGAGCGAAGGCCGGCTGCGGCGGCGGCTGTTTGGAGCACCTTCATCCATTGGTCGTATGCGCTCCAGGTCAGACACGGCGGCAGATTGATCTCCAAAACTCCCGGGTCGGAGGCGACGCCGAGCTTGACCCATACCCCGGCTTCATCGCTGGGTACGTACCCCGAGAGCACAGGAATCTTACACTGGGTACGAAGGGCCGCCGCGCCGACATGGCCCAGTAGTTCGGTAAACGGCCCCTGCAGGAGCGGCGGGAGGAAGAGGTGGAGTTCGCCCTCCATCACTTCGAGGGTCAGCGCGCGACGGCTCAAGCGCTCGGGAAGATCTTGGAGCGGTAACCGCAAGCCAGCCGGGCCCTCAGCCCCGAGCAGTTCCACATTGGGCCCGAGGTTCCATTTCTGGCTAATGAACCGTTTGCCATTGTGGTCGAGCGGCAGGATGTAAACGGGGCGTCTCCGGTTGTGCGGGTCAATTCCTCCGAAATAGCCCGCCCGGAGTTGGAGCGAGCGTAAAAGCGCTTTGAGGAAGGCCTCTGCCAAAGCCTTTACCGGACCGGCCGCATGCTTCTGGGGCGCGGCATGCGGAGGGATCAGGGGTTGGCCATCCTTGCGCCACACCAGATGGATGGTCCAGCGCGGGTTGACCTCCCCGGGATAAAGTTTGCCGGGCGAATAAACCGGGATTGCGTGGGGAAAACCATGGGCAATGAGCGCGTCGATGAGCGTGTACGCATAGCGCACCTTGGTGGGGCCCAGTGCGGTGATACTCCATTCATGACCCACGGGATCAGTGGGCACGTAGGTCGGTTCGCCGCCCATGGTCAACACCACCTTGTGGCGCTTGAAAACGGATTCGATTCGGCCTTCCAACACCTTGGGCGACTCAGGGGATTTCATGAATGGTTAAGGAGGCGTTCATTTGGGAGGGAACGCTGGTTTTATTGAAGTAACGGCCAAAGATGGGGGAGACATCGGCCGGGCTCAAACCCACGGCCGTGGTGATGTGGTTATGATTGCAGAGCACACCGTTGGTGGGATCCAAGCCCAGCCAGCCTGCGCCTGGCAAATAGGTTTCCACCCACGCGTGCAGGGCACCTTCGGCCCGTTTCTCGGTCGAGCCCAACTCGCAAACATAGCCGCTGGCCAGCCGTGCGGCCAGTCCCATGGAACGGAGGCTCTCGGCCATGAGCACGGCAAAATCCCGGCAGGCCCCGCTTCCCAGCGCCAGGGTTTCCAGCGCTGGCCTTGCCTCGCCTTCCTCCCGGCGCTCGTATTGGAGGTTTTGGTGGATGGCGGAGTTGAGTGCCACCAGGGCAGGGATGGTTGCTTGCGGGATAACCGGGGCTGACCAGAAAGGAAGCGCGAGGGGCTGGCGGACCCCTAGGTATGGGGCCAGGACCCGCAGTTCGTCGGGCGTGTATGCGAAGGGCAGCTCGATCGCATGCGTATCGAGTAAGAAGCTAAAAGCGTTCTTCTCCTGGATCTCGAGTTCCAGATGCAGGGTTGCGGTGAGCAAGTCTGACTGGCCGGGATAGAAGCAGGAGGCAATCTCGTTATCGAAAAGGTCGCGCCGATATCCGATCGAGGCGCCCTGGTTGGTTTCAAACCGGGCGCCGAGCACGGTCAGGAATCGGTCAGATTTCGGGAAGAGCCGGAAGAGGTGAGCTGAAAAGCTGACCGCTTGGATGTAGCGGTAATCGGTATGGTAATGGATCGCAATCTTCATGGACGCAGCTTCTCGTTGCGGCGTTTCATGGTGACGCGCACCTTCATGACCTGCCGGCCCCCGCCTTTGAAGGTGCCCCGTAAGGGAGTAGCGTCCCGGAAATCGCGCCCGAAAGAAACCGCAACATGCCGTTCCCCGCACCATTGGCGGTTGGTGGGATCGAGCGCCACCCATCGCATGCCTGGCACGAGCACCTCGATCCAAGCGTGCGTGGCCACGGCCCCGATCAGACCATTGGCGGCCCCGTCGGTTTCGATGTAGCCGCACACATAGCGGGCAGGCAGCCCAGCCGTGCGTAGAATACTGAGCCCGATGTGGGCAAAGTCCTGGCAAACCCCCGTCTTCATCTTCCAAATGGTGGCCAGGGGCGTGTCATTGGCCGTTGAGCCCGATTGGTAGCGGAACTCGTCGTGGATGGCTTCGTTTAAGCGCTGCAGCGCTGTGCCCAGTTGGACGCCGCCTCCAATGTATTTCTTGGCCCACTGGACCGCCTCGCGTCCAGTGGCCACCACGGGTGTGGGCTGAAGGTACTCGAAGACATCACTCAGGGCGGACCCCAGGATCTGGCGTGCTTCTTGGACGCTGAGTTCGAGGCTGTCCGTGGGCAGCGGCTCGGCATGGGTGCGGACCACCGCCTGGTTGGTGATCAGCAGATGGTTGTGGCGGAAAGGTACGGAGAAGAAATCGACGTGGTTGCCGAAATGGTCCACGTACATGGAGCTCTTGACGTCCGGGTCGATGGTCAGGCGGTGGCTGACCACGGTCTGCTGGGGCAGGGAGGGGGGCGTCAAACGCGCCTCGCCATAAGCTTCAGCCGTGGGAAAGCTGTACTTGTAACGCGTGGTATGGGTGATCTCGAATTCCATTACGGATAAATGAGCGGTACACTGGGCAGGCAACCCTCGCTTAGAAGCCTTCCAGCAACGGCTGGGAGACTTGGGCAATACGGGCTTGGTGATTGAGGAAGCTGTCGGAAATCAACGTGTGGACTTCGAGTACGTTATTGAGCAGGCCCCGTAAAAGGGGTTCCAAATTTTGTTGGGGAGCAGTGTCGGGCTCTTGGCGGGGCAGGCTGGAAGGTTCGTCCTCGGAAAGCTGGCGGACAAAGAGATTCCAGTCGATGCGGCGGATCCGATGGAGGAGCTCGTCCAAGGCCGTCAGTGCCTCGGATGCGGCATGGGCCTCGGGCGCGATGGAGCGGCTCAGCAGCTCCCGACACTTCTCCAAGCAATGGAGCACGCTGCGGGGCACCTCGGGATGCTGCCACAGCAGTTCAAGGACGTGGATGGGCTCGGCTCGCATTTGGAAGATGCGGCGGTAGGCGTCCCGCGTGCCGAGAAGGCGCAAGAAGGCGCTGAGTTCGATCTCAGAGCCGTGTATCCATCCAGTCCCCAGGTTGCCTTCCAAAGACCGGCTGATGGACAGGACCGAGTTGCCCGTGATGATGGCCCTCTCAAGCATCTGGCCCAGTTCGCAGAAGCGCCATCCGTCATCGCTGAGCATGGTGTTGGCAGCGACCGCGAAGAACTGGGGAATGAGCTGAACGGTAATGTCGGCCAACCGTCGCGTAGTCCGGACGGCATCGCTCTCGGGAAGGGCTTCCTTGAAGCGTGTCCGGTGAAGGCGGGTTCGCAGATTGTTGATGGTGGCCCACGCTTCCGGACTTAGACTGTCTTGGACGGATTCCGCGTTGGCCACGGCCCTCATATAGGTGCTCAGCACCGAACCGGAATCGGGTAGCAAGACCAGCCGGTAACGGTCGATGGGATTGGAGATGCTTCGGCGGCTGGTGCCTGCGCTTTTCTCAATGGGTGGCAGGAGCCGGTTCCACACCGGACGGTAGTGCTTGCGTTCGGCAGAATTGAGTTCCTCAGTCTCCAATGTCTCAATGACCGAGATCAGATAAGCCTGGTGATGGGCGCGTTCCAGGTACCGGCCCATCCAGTAGAAGGCCTCGGCCACGCGGCTGGTGACTTGTCGGGGCGGGATATGCGAATCCGGGATCTGGCGCGAGAGCATGGGAAAAAGCCCCGCTGTGGTCTCCTCGTCCGGCACCCAGCTATCCTTGCTCGTCCAGCCGGCACCGAATTCGTCCACGCTGTCCTGCTTGGAATGAACCCTCGAAAGCGCCCCGGGCAACACGGCGAAATCGGTGCCCGTGCGTACGGCAAAAACGATATGGTCCACGGGATAAACCCGCCTCTGCCCATTCGCGAAGCACAGCGTGCTAGAGCCCGCGCGAGCCGGTTGGGCGATGAACAAGCTGGCATCCCGCCGCAGTTCACTAATGAGCGCGGGATCGTTGCCCCCGGCCGCGTCGGTCAACTTGCTGGCCACCGCGCCCAGGGGTGAGTCCATGCGCCAATCCCCCGAAATGGGGCGGATACGCCAATTCTGGAGGTTTTCGAGAACGTATTCGCGTTGGTCGAGGTCGCCCAGCCACAGGGTAGGGACGGAGGGAAGGATAGGAGCTTCCGAAAGGTAGAAACGGATGATTTGTTGGCTGAATGCCAGCAGGGTGCGGTCATCGGCGAGCTGGCTGCCCAAGGCATTGACCAACGCGACCGTGCCCTTGCGCACACAGTGAACCAGGCCCGGGACCCCCCGTCTGGAATTGCGCTGAAACACCAACGGATCCAATTGCGAATCCGCGATGCAGTTAAAGATGACTTCCACCCGTTTGAGACCACGCACCGTCTTGAGGTAGACGCAATTGTCGAGGACCAGAAGATCCCCGCCGTTGACCATCGGAATACCCATGCGCCGGGCCAGAAAACTCTGCTCCGAGGAGACGGCGCTGCCAGCTCCCGGCGAGAGGAGCACCACCATCGGCTCTCCTCCGAAGCTGGCGGCCGCTTCCCGCAATTGCTCGAGGATAAGCAGGGAGCTTTCCGTTAAACTCTGCACCGGGGCATCCTCGAAAAGCTCTGGCGCGATCCGTGCCAAGGCACGCCGGTTCTGAAGCATGAAGGAGATGCCAGTGGGATGAGCAAAGTGTTGCTGTTTGACCTCCAGCCGCCCCTCCGCCCCGCGCACGATACATAACCCGCATAGATGCAGGTAGGCGTTCCTCGGGCGAGGAATCCCTATGCAGGCACTTTGATAATGAGGACTCCCGAGCACCGTTTGGACCGGGACCACGCCGGCGCGCAAGATCTCGCGTTTGCCATAAACGTCGGCCAGGAAGAGTTCGAAGGCGTTGAGGCGCTGGCGGAGTCCCCGCACGATGAGGTTCCATTCCAGGGCAGAAAAAACGTGCGGAAGCAGATCGCAGGTCCAGGGATGGCGCCCCCAAGGATCCGAGCGGATGATGTCAAAGGTCACGCCCATTTCCCGGAGGGTGGCCGACATGCGGTCCTCCATCGTGCGCAGTTCGTTGGGGGAGAGCTTGGAGAGTTTATCCAGCAGCGCTGAGTACCCGGGACGCGGCAGTCCATCCGGGCCAAGCACCTCGTGCCAGCCGGTGTGGATCGCAGACCCCTTTTTTGGAAGTGCAGCCGCCATTGCGGGCAGAGACTCCTCACCGGGGGTAATCCCGGTCAAGAGGCAACTTTTCCATCTCAAGTGTGATGCGCCATTCATCCTTCAACCTTCATACTTGAGAAGCAGCCCTCTACCGCTCCATGCGCCTGCGTGAGGACGAGCGCGCCTATTTGGAAACCCATGGGGCTCTCTGAACCCGCTCTGAACCCGAGTGTGAATCCGCCCTCAACTGCCGGAAAAGTTTTTAAACCTCAAAGACTGTGCCATAAATGCGTTGACAGGGCTTTTGGGCGTCACTAGTTTGCGGACCCTTTTCCGACCAAAGAGCCAGGAACCCATGAGTACATTTTCAGCTAAAGCCAACGAAGTTCAACGCCAATGGTGGGTCATTGATGCCGCCGACCAGATCCTTGGTCGTGTTGCCGTCAAAGCCGCCAACCTGCTCCGCGGCAAGGAGAAAGCCATCTACACTTCCCATGTGGATACCGGCGATTTCGTCATTGTGATCAATGCCGGGAAAGTGCGCGTATCGGGCAAAAAAGAAGAGCAGAAGACCTACATGAGCTTTTCGGGCTTTGTGGGTGGCCACAAGAGCGAGAGCGTCAAGTCCCGCCGGGCCCGGCGTCCGGAGTTGCTGGTTGAGCACGCCGTCAAAGGCATGTTGCCGCACAACCGTTTGGGCCGTTCGACCTTCACCAAGCTCAAGGTTTATGCAGGGTCCGAGCATCCGCACTTGGCCCAGCTTCCGCAGGCCGTCACCACCATTAAGTAATCCTTAATAAATATCCTTCAGTAACCGCTTCTTTTTCCTTTTTCCATGTCTCAGGAATTTATCGCCACGGGTCGCCGCAAGACAGCTGTTGCTCGCATTCGCATGACAGCCGGCAGCGGCAAGATCAACGTCAACGGCAAAGCCTTTGATGAGTACTTTAAGACGGTGGACTTGCAAAACACGGTTTTGGAGCCATTCGAAGTCGCCAAGCAGTCCAACTTGTTTGATGTCAACATCAATGCCCACGGTGGCGGGGTGAATGGTCAAGCGGGAGCCGCGCGATTGGCGATTGCCCGTGCATTGACCGAGAGCAATCCCGATCTGCGTGGCGCTCTGAAGCTCGAAGGGCTTCTGACCCGTGACCCGCGCATGAAGGAACGTAAAAAGCCCGGTCAGCCCGGTGCCCGCAAACGCTTCCAGTTCTCCAAGCGCTAAGATTTCAGAGGCTTTCCTCCTCGAGGCCCGCGCTGCGCGTCCCCCAAGTACGCGCAGCGCGGGTTTCTTTTGCCCTGTGGCATGGGGAGGCACACAGGCGCCCCACAGGGGCATCCGCATACCAGCCCAGGGGGCAACCCATAGGCGCTAACTTGGCGGCGGGTGGCATGCCTAAAGCATGAACTCCGAACCGTCGGATCGGACCGCTCCGAGGTTCGGAGTTCATGCAGAGGGCAACCCTGGGTAATCCCGCCCCAAGAACACCGCGTTCTGAAGGAACGCCGGACATCGTCGGATGGCGATTGCGCGTGCAATGAACCCCTATTCAGCGGTCTTTAGAACGCGCCCGTTTCGATATCGCCTTCCCAGGGTTGCACCCTGGGCGTTGCCCAGGGCTGGAATAGATCAGGCCGTTGGGCTTCCTGTGTCCAGTCGTTGACAAGGCTCGCCCCGTATACACTTCCGCCCCGCCGCCTTTCGGGCCGACAAATTGCCTGCCGACCTGCTAGACTCTCTTCAAGTGCCGAATTTAGGATAAGGGAAACCGCAACTATGCCTGGCGATAATCCACCTCAATGCCCTCCAGAATCCGGACACGGGCCCTCCGCGACCGAAGGGTCATCCTGCGGGAGCGGGCACCCCGTCCCGGAGACGCCGAAGCAGGAATCCGGGGGCTGCTGTGGAGGGAAAGACGCCTCCCATTCGCCTGTCCATGGGATCCACGGCGCGTTGAATCCACCCGCCGCAGCCCGGTACTTCTGTCCCATGTGCCCCGGGGTGGAATCGGATCGCCCCGGGGACTGTCCCCGTTGTGGAATGGCCTTGGAAGCCAATCCGGCGTGGCAGGGCGGAGCAAAGGTCCTCTACACCTGTCCCATGCATCCGGAAATCGAACTGGATCATCCGGGCCCCTGTCCCATTTGTGGAATGGCGTTGGAACCGAAAACCGTTGCCCAAGAATTGGAGGCATCCGGGGAACTGGCGGCGATGACCAAACGGATCTGGCTTGCGGCGCTGCTGACGCTCCCCATTTTCGGGCTGGCTATGGGGCACCTCGTTCCTGGCGTTCCCCACTGGGTCATGGGGGCGGCGTCGCGCTGGATTCAGTTCGCCTTGAGCACTCCGGTTGTCCTGTGGGCGGGTTGGCCGTTTTTCCTCCGGGCCGCCCGTTCCCTGCGTAGCGGGCACTTTAACATGTTCACCCTCATTGGTTTGGGGGTAGGGGCCTCTTACAGTTATAGCGCCGTGGTGATGTTGGCGCCGGGCCTTTTTCCCGGGAGCATGCACGGGGAGATTGGAGTCTACTTCGAAGCAGCCGCGGTCATTGTGGTGCTGGTGCTTTTGGGGCAAGTGCTCGAATTGCAGGCCCGCCAGCGTACTGGTAGCGCGATCCGTGCGCTGCTCCAATTGGCCCCGGCCACAGCGAGACTGGTTGACGACTCGGGTGAGCGCGAGGTCCCCTTAAGCGAGGTAAATGTCGGCTCCCGGGTGCGGGTGCGGCCTGGGGAAAAAGTGCCTGTCGACGGAACGGTCGTGGAAGGGCAGTCGAGCGTGGATGAATCGATGCTCACCGGCGAGCCGATGCCCGTTGCCAAAGGGATTGGCGATCCGGCAATCGGCGGCACGATCAACGGCACAGGTGGCTTGGTAGTCCGTGCCGACCGGGTTGGTAGTCAAACCGTTCTTGCCCGGATCGTGGAAATGGTTGCCATGGCCCAGCGCAGCCGCGCGCCCATCCAGGCGCTTGCGGACCGTGTGGCCGGTTGGTTCGTTCCGGCGGTGCTGGGAGTCGCGGCCCTCACCTTCGTGGCCTGGATGTGGCTGGGCCCCGAGCCGCGCTTGGCGGATGCTTTGGTCAACGCAGTCGCGGTGCTGATCATTGCCTGTCCATGCGCGCTGGGGCTTGCAACGCCGATGTCCATCATGGTGGGAGTCGGGAGGGGTGCTCAGGCTGGCGTGCTCCTCAAGAATGCGGAATCGATGGAACGGCTGGCCCGGGTCGACACGATCGTATTCGACAAAACCGGGACGCTCACCGAGGGCAAGCCGCGCCTGACAGTCTGCCGTTCGGTTGGGGGCATCACGGATGGCGAACTGCTCTCCATCGCTGCCGGAGTCGAACTCGCAAGCGAACACCCGCTCGCTGCCGCCATCCTGGCCGGGGCACGGGAACGCGGTCTCACGCCCAAGCCTGTCAGCGGGTTCCAATCGGTGACCGGGGGTGGCGTGAGCGCTCAGGTGGAGGGGCGGGAGGTGCTGCTCGGGAACTCGACATTTGTGGCCCAGCATGGCGTGACCGGCTTGGAACCCCTTTTGGCCCAGGCCCGACCACTTCAAGCTGAGGCTCAGACCGTCATTTTCATGGGCATGGATGGAGCGGCCTCGGGTCTGATCGCGGTGGCCGATCCGATCAAGGCCTCCGCGCCTGGGGCCATCCGGGCGCTCCATCGGCAGGGGTTGAAAACCGTGATGCTTACCGGTGATAACACGCTCACAGCTGGTCACATCGCCCGAATCCTTGGGATTGATGAGTTCACTGCGGAGATGAGCCCGAGCCGGAAACACGCGCGGATCTTGGAGCTCCGAGCCCAAGGCAGGCGGGTGGCGATGGCCGGAGACGGGATCAATGACGCGCCGGCGCTGGCAGCTGCCGACGTTGGAATCGCAATGGGTACCGGGACGGACGTAGCCATCGAGAGCGCCGGGATCACCCTGCTTCGGGGGGATCTCAAAGCCATCGTGCAAGCCGTTGGCCTGAGCCGGGCGGTCATGCAGAACATCCGTCAGAACCTCGCGTTTGCGCTCCTCTACAACGTCCTAGGGATACCGATCGCGGCGGGCGTGCTCTACCCGTTCTTTGGGATTCTGCTCAGCCCAATGCTGGCGGGTGCGGCCATGAGTCTGAGTTCGGTTTCTGTGGTCGCCAACGCGCTGCGGTTACGGACCCTTTCG